>JASLES010000329.1 GCA_030151005.1 Silvimonas sp. | reverse complement strand
TGGCATGGCACCGTGCATGTGGGGCCAGATGGGCTGCCGCAGATATCGGGCATGGATACCGCCGTCAATAACCTCAAGCTCAATTTGCCGGATGTCAAAGATGGCAATCTGCAATGGGGCAAATTCTCGCTGACCGGTGCTGCGCTTGATCTGGCTTCGCAGCGTTACCACCTGGGGCAGGTTGCACTGACTGACCCGGTCTGGAACGCCGCCCGCGGCAACGATGGTCAGATTGACTGGACGCGCATCGTCAAACCCCAGCCCGCCGGCAATGCGCACAGCAGTAGCACGTCTGCCAGTGCCGGCAAACCGCCCCGGATTACCGCCAGCGGCGTTGCGGTAAACAACTTCAGTTCGCGCTTTCTGGATCACCAGCTGCCCAAGCTGCCGCCGGTCACGCTTAAAAGCCTGACGCTGCAAACCGGGCCGATTGATTACCCCTCCGCCACGCCGACCGACATCAAACTGCAGGCGCTGGGGGGCCACGGCGGCAAGTACGAGGTGTCCGGCTCGGTGGCCAACAGCCCGGCCGCCGGCAAGCTCAAGCTCAATTTGCAGAATCTGGATGTCGGCTATGGCCAGGCGTATTTCTCGCGCTGGTTGAATGTGACGGTGCCGACCATCAAGGTCTCGATGAAAGGGGATCTGGTGTTTGGCACCGCGCCCAAATTTACCGGTAGCTACAAAGGTAATCTGCGCATTGCCGATCTGTATTCGATCGACAAGGTGTCTGGCGAAGATTTTCTTAAATGGAAATCACTGGACGTCAACGGGATCGACGCGCGCTTTGAACCGCTGCGCGTCAATATCAATACGGTTGCCCTGCAGAACTTTTACTCTCGCCTTGTGCTGTACCCGGACGGTCACCTGAACCTGGCGGACATTGTCGTCAAAGAAGGGCAACCGCGCGGGCAGCGCGTCTCGTTGACCAATACAGCAATGAACGCCTCAGCCCCACAAGCGGTGACGCCGACACCCAAACCCGGCGCGGTGGCCTCGGCCCCGGTCAATGCGCCTCCGGCCAAACCGCTGCCGCCTATCCGCATCGGCACCATCAAGCTGGCGGGCGGTAACATCAATTACACCGACAACTTTGTGAAGCCCAATTACACGGCCAACCTGACCGATATGGGCGGGACCATCAGCGGTCTTTCTTCTGCGGAAGACGCCCGCGCCGCGCTGGATATCAAAGGCAGTGTGGACCGCATTGCACCGGTTGCGGTCAGCGGCCAGCTCAACCCGCTGGCGCAGCAGTTGTTCCTGGACATTACGGCTTCTGTGAAAGGGTACGAACTGGCGGCAGCATCGACCTATTCGGCCAAGTACGCGGGTTATGGCATCGAGAAGGGCAAGCTCTCTATGGATGTGCATTACCAGATCGCCAACCGCCAACTCAAAGCGCAGAACAAGATCATCCTTGATCAGCTCACCCTGGGGGACAAGGTCGATAGCCCGGACGCCACCAAACTGCCAGTGCGGCTGGCGCTGTCTTTGCTGACTGATCACAATGGCCAGATCAATCTGGACTTGCCGGTTGCCGGTTCGCTGGATGATCCGCAATTTAGCGTCGGTGGTTTGATCATCAAGGTGATCGTCAACCTGCTGGAAAAAGCCGTCACTGCGCCGTTTGACTTGTTGGCCAACGCCTTTGGCGGCGGTCCGCAATTTGCCTACGCGCCGTTTGAACCGGGTTCCGCCATGCTGGATACCAAAACACAAGATAGCCTCGACAAGCTGCAAAAGGCGCTCACCGATCGCCCGGCCATCAAGATGGAAATCACGGGCTGGGCAGACCCCAGTGTGGATCTGGTGGGATTACGCAAGCAAATCGTGCAATCCCGGATGAAAGCCATCAAGGCGCGGCAACTAACCGATCGCGGCGAAACCGTCACGGATGAATCCGCACTGGAAATCACCCCGCAGGAATATCCGCAGTTGCTGGCCCGCGTCTACAAACAGGCCAAGTTCCCGGATAAACCGACCAACCTGATTGGCATGGATAAATCCCTGCCGACCGAAGAAATGGAAAAACAACTGTTCGCGCACCTGCCGGTCAGTGACAACGACCTGCGGCAACTGGCCTCGCAACGCAGTCTGGCGGTGAAAGACTTCTTGCAGCAAAAAGGCGTGGATGCGGCCAGACTCTACGTCACGCAACCGCGTGTGGATGGGGGCGGCACAGACAAGCCCAAGGATGGTGGTCCGACCACCCGGGCGGCGTTCAAACTCAATTAACAGGCCATTACAAAACCAGAACGGGCGCTCCGGCGCCCGTTCTGGTTTTTGCGGCTGGATATCCGGGACCGATCAATCAGATCGGCATGCGCAAAAACACTTGGGTCACACCCTGCAATGGCCATTGCAGCGCTTTTTGCACCTGGGGCGTCAGCAGCAACGGTTTGAGCAACATCTTGATGGTCATGTCGACAGGCAAATTGCGGCGGATCATGCCGCTGACCGCCCGGTTGATGCGCCGGCGATATCCCGCTGGTGCGGTCGGGTTGTGATGGTTGAAGGCATGGCGCAGGGCAATCTCGGCGTCACTGTTGCGCAGCTCCAGCAGGCGGCGATAGAGCGTGCCCAGCGTCTTGCGCCGGGTCAGTTGCTCGGTCTCGCGGTAGCGCAAAAAGTAGTGATAGAAGTGCTTGTAGTGGGTTACTTCATCCCGCCGGATATGGTCGGTGATCTGCCGCAGCACCGGCTCGTCGGTACAACTCATGATGGCGCGATAGAGGCTGGATGTGCCGGTTTCCACCACGCAACGCGCCGCCAGTTCCTGAGCGCGTGTGGGCTCCAGTTCTTCAGCCACGCACAGTGCGGCGTACTCGGCAAAGAAATCATCAAACGCTGCCTGCCACGGAAACTGCGGCCAGACGTGCTGCACGTAGGCACGCAACACCTGGCCGTGTTGCATTTCTTCTTTTTCCCAGCGGTTTTGCAACCAGACCGAGACCTCCGGATCGTCGGCAAAGAACGCCACCAGGTTGGTGGTGTATAGATCTGCACCGCTTTCAATGAACGAAGAAGCGATCAACAGATAGAACAGGGTTTCGTTGTGCTGGATGCGATCGGGTTCGATGCGGGAAAAATCAATGTCCTGAAAATGCCAGGACAGGGTTTCGGCAGCGGGAAGTGTCATAAGCCTTCTCCAGACCGGTCTGCTGTATGGTCTACAACAGACCTTCGGTGGGCGATTTGCACAGCGTTGTGCAATCAACGGTTTTCCCGCAGTGCGGGATGACACTTCATTTTTAGTGGATTCGCCACCCGCTTGCGTAGAGCGCATCCGGCTTTTTGGGGGGAGGTTTATTCCTACAACAGCGTAACGCCAGGTAGTTCCTTGGCGCTGACGGTGCGCACAATGCTCACAAACTCCTGCAAATACGCCACTTCTGCGCGCTCGGCCGCCACCGCGGCGTAAAGCTCGCTGGTCAAACCGTGTTCAGTGACCGGCTTGGCCACCACGTAGCCCCGCTCCAGATACGGCTGCACACTCCAGTGCGGCAGTGCAGCAATGCCGCGCCGGCTGGCCACCAGTTGCAAGATCGCGACGGTCAGTTCGGTAGTGCGGCGCGGCGGGTTTACACCGGCCGGGCGTAGCACTTTGCGGATCAGATCAAGCATGTCATCCGGCACGGGATAGGTGATCAGTGTCTCGCCGGCAAAGTCGGTGGCATCCAGCCAGTCTTTTTCGGCCAAGGGGTGGTCCCGGGCGACAAGGCCAATCATCTCGCTGACAAACAAGGGGTGATGCACTACGCGCGGTTCAGGTTCCAGCTCGGACACAATCGCCAGATCAGCGCGGTCTTCAAACAACAGCCCGACCGGATCGGCATGAAAGCCGGAGACGATATCCAGTTCCACCTCTGGCCAGCGCTCCCGAAAAATATCCATGGCCGGCATCAGCCAGTCAAAACAAGTGTGGCATTCCACGGCAATGCGCAACTGGCCGGCTTCACCCTCGCGCAGTTTGGCTATATCGCGCTCGGCTGCGTTCACCTGCGGCATGACGGTTTGCGCCAGCAATAACAGTTTTTCCCCGGCCGGCGTAAACGTCAGCGTGCTGCCCTTGCGCGTCAACAGCGGCACACCGTAGTGATCTTCCAGCAGGCGTAGTTGATGCGAGATGGCCGATTGCGTCAGATGCAAGCGCTCTGCCGCGCGCGTAATACTTTTGTGGTCATGGATGGCGGCCAGCGTTTTGAGGTGGCGCAGCTCCAGCAGCGATTGCATGATTGGCTCTCATGATGATGGTGAATATTTTGAATTTGAATCATAACGGGGTGGCGTTCATGATGACAAGCCAAATTCATGGATACGGAGAAAATCATGACCAAGGCTCATGTTCTGGGTTTTCCGCGCATTGGCGCACAGCGTGAACTCAAATTTGCGCAAGAAAAATTCTGGCGCGGCGATATCGACGAAGCCGCGCTGACCAAAACCGGCGCAGAGCTGCGCCGCACCCATTGGGCATGGCAGCGGGACGCAGGTCTTGATTTTGTCGCCGCCGGGGACTTTGCCTGGTATGACCAGATGCTCAATACCGCTGTATTGCTGGGCGCTATTCCGCCGCGCTTTGGGTTTGATGCGCAAAAACTCACGCTCAAGCAGTACTTTGAACTGGCCCGGGGCAACGCCGGCCAACCCGCGCTGGAAATGACCAAGTGGTTTGATACCAACTACCACTACCTGGTGCCGGAACTGGATGCGCAAACCCGCTTTGATGGCGGTGTGGACTGGTTCTTCTATGAAGTGGATGAAGCGCGCTCGCAAGGCCACACTGTCAAACCGGTGCTGATTGGCCCGCTGACCTTTTTGTACCTGGCCAAGAGCAAGACACCGGGGCTGGATACGCTGTCTTTGCTGGGGCGCATTGTGCCGGCTTACCGCCGTATTCTGGAAAAACTGGCCGCGCGCGGCGTCGAGTGGGTGCAACTGGATGAACCCATTCTTGCTCTGGAACTGCCGCAGGCCTGGGTGGACGGTTTTGCGCCGGTGTATCGCGAGTTCTCTCAGGCTGGCCTGAAGATCTTGTTGGGCACCTATTTTGAAAGCGTAGCCGACCACGCCGCGCTGCTGGCGGGCTTGCCGGTGGCGGGTTTGCATCTGGATCTGGTCCGCGCGCCGCAACAACTGGAGACCTTTCTTGCCCAATGGCCCGCAGACAAGGTGTTGTCGCTGGGTGCGGTCGATGGCCGCAATATCTGGGCAAACGATCTGAGCGCATCGTTGGCCACCCTGGAACGGGCCAGGGCTCAACTGGGTGACAAACTATGGGTGGCATCCAGTTCATCGCTGTTGCACAGCCCGGTTGATCTGGGTAACGAAACCGCACTGGATCGTGAACTGGTTTCATGGCTGGCCTTTGCACGCCAGAAACTGGCTGAAGTCGCTCATCTCAAGCGCGGCCTGACTGAAGGCGCCAGCAGCATTGGCGCGGTACTGGCCGCATCGGATGCCGCCCAAGCCTCGCGGCGCAGTTCCAGCCGCATTCACCAGCCCGCGGTCAAGGCCCGTGTTGCCCGATTGCAGGCCCGTGATGCACAGCGTGCGTCGGCGTTTGGTGTGCGTCAGCAAAAACAACAAGCGTGGCTGAACCTGCCGCCCTTGCCGACCACCACCATTGGCAGCTTTCCGCAGACCGCAGAAATTCGTGCCGCCCGCGCCGCGTTCAAGCGTGGCGAACTGCCAGAAGCCGATTACCGCGCCGCCATGCAGGCCGAGATTCGCCTCGTGGTCGAAAAACAAGAGCGTCTTGGCCTGGATGTGCTGGTACATGGCGAGCCAGAGCGCAACGACATGGTCGAATACTTTGGTGAGCAACTCTCTGGCTTTGCTTTTACCCGCAATGGCTGGGTGCAAAGTTATGGCAGTCGCTGCGTCAAGCCGCCGGTGTTGTTTGGAGATGTTTCCCGCCCGACGCCCATGACCGTGGCGTGGAGCCAATACGCCCAAAGCCTGACCCGCAAGCCCATGAAAGGCATGCTGACGGGGCCGGTGACGATTCTGCAATGGTCTTTTGTGCGCAACGATCTGCCGCGCAGCGATATCACGTTGCAGATTGCGCTGGCCATTCGTGACGAAGTCGTTGATCTGGAACACGCTGGCATCCGCGTGATCCAGATTGATGAACCGGCCTTTCGCGAAGGTCTGCCGCTGAAAAAGCGTGACTGGTTCAAGTATCTGGACTGGGCGGGCGAAGCATTCCGCGTCTCGGCCAGCGGGGTGGCGGACGAAACCCAGATCCACACACACATGTGCTATTCGGAGTTCAACGACATCCTGCCGGCCATTGCCGCACTGGATGCTGATGTCATCACCATTGAAACCTCACGTTCAGACATGGAACTGCTGGCCGGGTTTGGCGAATTTGCCTATCCCAACGAAATTGGCCCCGGTGTGTACGACATCCACAGCCCGCGCGTACCGCCGGTGGATGACATGCTGCGGCTGATCCGCAAGGCCGCAGAAGTCGTACCGGCAGCACGTTTGTGGATCAACCCGGATTGCGGTTTGAAAACCCGTGGCTGGCCAGAGACCGAAGCCGCGCTGTCTACCATGCTCGACGCCACGCGCCGCGCCCGTGCGGAACTGGCGCGCGATGGTCAACTGGCTGCAGACACCAGCCCGTATCGGGCGCATGCGCACAGCGGCAACTGCGATTGCGCGCACTGAGTTTGTTTGTTGGCGTTGTAAAGAAAAGCCCGGTGAAATACCGGGCTTTTGCATTGGTGCGGCGTGGATTTGTGCTGGTTTTCTTGCGCGTAAGGCCATGATCAAGAAAGAAAAAATGCCGTTTGCATTGGGGTGGGGAGAGGGCGTGTCATAGTTCCAACACTTGCTACGGTAGTCGAGGGTCTCATCATAAAACCGGTTAGAATCCTTTGCGTTTCCGCATAAAACTTCATAACAAAAAGCAAGCCCATGGACTCCGTCCTTACCCAAGCCAGAGACCCAAAACTAGATAGCAATCAGGCACGGATCGTTCGCATTCCGGTGCGTTGGCGCGCCGCGCTGGCCGGCGGCAACCTGAAACGGCAGGGGCGTAGCGTAAATATCGCAGCGGGCGGCATGGCCATGCACTGTGAACACAACCTGCCGGTTGGCTGGACCGGTGCGCTTTTTCTGGAAGTCCCGCCCCAAACGCCGATCGCGCAGGGTGGTGTGGTGCAGTTTCTGCAACTGGAAGTGCGCGTGATCTATGCCGTGCACGACGGCGCCTCGCGCTGTTTCCGGCTGGGCCTGCAATTTACTGACGCAGACAAGACGGTTGAAAACCGCTTGATTGACGAACTGATCAAGCGTTACCCGTCGCAGGCGCGAGCGCTGCGGTAATCCGTCGTATTTTGTGTCGCCCCAAACAAAACACCCCGGCCAGAACCGGGGTGTTTTGTTTCAAGCCTTGCGTGGTCAAGCCACTTGTCGCGCCGCACGGGCTGGCATCGGGGCTTTCATCAGGGCCAGATAGGCAACGCCACCCAGCGCGCAGCCAATAAACCAGTTGAAATCCGCCAGTGATTTGATGCCGGCAAAGGTGATCAGCAAACCGGCAGCCACAGAGGGGATGAGTGCCATCACGGCGCGCTTGTTCACGCCGCCGTCGTACCAGTAGGCAGAGCTCGGGCCGTCTTTGTACAGATCATCGATTTCGATTTTCTGTTCGCGCACCAGGTAAAAGTCAGCCAGCAAGATGCCGAACAAGGGGCCAATGAACGCGGCCAGCGTGTCGAGCGTGTAGTGGATGACGTCTGGCGAATTGAACAGGTTCCACGGGGTAATGAACACCGAGCCAATCGCAGCAATGAAGCCACCGGTGCGAAAGGACACCTTACCTGGGTTGCAGTTAGAGAAATCGAACGCCGGCGAAACAAAATTGGCGACGATATTGATGCCGATGGTGGCGGTGACAAAGGTGAACGCGCCCAGGACGGCCACCGTAGTGTTGTCGATTTTTGCCACCACCTGAATCGGGTCGGTAATCATCTGGCCAAAGACCGGAATGGTGCCGGACGTGATCACGACCGTGACAATGGAAAACGCCAGGAAGTTGATTGGCAAACCCCAGAAATTGCCGCGTTTGACCTCGCTGAAAGATTTGCCATAGCGGGAGAAATCGCCAAAGTTGAGCATCGGGCCAGAAAAATACGACACCACCAGCGCAATGGCCGTAATCATGGGGCCGATTACAGCCAGCCCGTGGTATTTCACTTCACCCAGATTCAGCGTGATCTTGCCTGGCCCGGCCTTCATGACAATCCACACTGCCAGCGCAGCCATCACGATATAGACCGCAGGGCCAGCCCAGTCGATGAACTTCTTGATGGTCTCCATGCCATTCCAGAACACAATGGCTTGCAGCACCCACATGATCATGAAACCCATCCAGCCCAGGTAAGACAAACCGGCAAACTGGCTGTGACTCAGGCTTTCAAGGCCGGGGAAAAAACGCACCAGCACAATGGTCAGCGCGCTGGAGGCCAGAAAAGTCTGAATGCCATACCAGGCCACCGCGATCAGGCCGCGAATTACCGCAGGGACATTCGCCCCCCACACGCCAAATGCCATCCGGCAAAT
>JASLES010000306.1 GCA_030151005.1 Silvimonas sp. | reverse complement strand
CTGGATGAAAAGGGCCCGCCGCTGGTGTCCGTGTTTGGCGGCAAGATCACCACCTATCGCAAACTGGCGGAACAAGTGGTCGATCTGATCAGCCCGCGGCTGGGCCAGTATCGGCCCACCTGGACCGGCAATGCGCCGCTGCCAGGGGGGGATATCCCGAAAGCAGATTTCCCGGCCTTTCACAGCCGGCTGGCGCGGCAATACCCGTGGCTGCCCGCCAGCTTGTTAAAGCGTTACGCTCACGCGTATGGCACGCGCATCCACACACTACTGGGGCAGGCGCGCTCGCTGGCCGATCTGGGTGAATGCATTGTGCCCGGCTTGTATGCGCTGGAGGCGCGCTATCTGGTCGAAGTGGAATGGGCGCAGACAGCAGAAGACATCCTCTGGCGACGCACCAAACTCAAACTGCACGCCGGCCCGGGCGCAGAAGCCACGCTGGCGCGCTGGCTGGCCGCTTACCGGCGTCCCGTACCCCTTGCTGCCCATGCGGTCTCTGCGCCATGAGCCTGTTTACGCCCGCCCAGCCTGCATCCCAAACCATGCCTGTCGAGGCATTGCCGGTGCGTGTGCGGATGGTGGTGGGTAACTGGAAAATGCACGGCAGCCTGGCACTGTGCCGGGAAATGGTGCCAGCCATGGCCAGCATTGCGCATCCCGCCGTCGCGCTGGTGCTGTGCCCGCCCGCACCCTATCTGGGCGAGGTGACCCGGCTGGCCATGGGATCACAAGTGCAGTGCTGCGCGCAGAATGTGGCAGACGCTCACGGCGGTGCGCTGACCGGCGAGTGGTCTGCCGGCATGCTGGCGGATCTGGGCTGCCATTACGCCATTGTCGGGCACTCTGAGCGGCGGCGGCACTATCATGAAAGTGACCATCTGATCGCGGCCAAGGCGCAAGCGTGCCTTGAAGCCAACGTGGTCCCGATTGTTTGTGTCGGAGAAAGCTGGATAGAACACCAGACCGGGCAAACCGAAGCGATTTTGCAACACCAGTTGGGCACACTCCTGGCATTGTCCGGCTGGCGGCAGCTGATCATCGCTTACGAGCCGGTCTGGGCCATTGGCACCGGTGTGGCAGCCCGGCCCGAGACCGTAGAAGCCGCGCACCGGTTCATTCGTAGCCGCTTTGCGGCGCGTGACCCGGCTGCGGGTAACAACATGACCGTGTTGTATGGTGGCAGTGTGAACGCCAGCAACGCAGCCAGCCTGTTTGCGCTGCCGGATGTCGATGGCGCGCTGGTGGGCAGTGCCTCGCTGCAAAGCGATGCATTGATGCAGATTTATACCGCCGCCCTCTCTTGAAAGGGGCCGCGCAACGCAGCGTGCGCACGGCGATCAGGCAACGGAGTAAACGCATGGCACACCGTACCGTACTGGCCGATCAAGCCCCTGCCCCGACCGGGCCTGTTGCCGGCAGCACGCCGGGCAAACCGCTGATGGGCACCAGCTTTTCCGAGTTCAACACCGGCGAGTTTGCCGAGTCACCACAAACCGATCTGGGCGTGTTGCTGGGTCAGGTGGCGACCGCCTGTAAAGTGATCAGCGCTGCCGTGGCGCGCGGGCCGTTGTCAGATGCCATGGGCAACACCGGCACCGACAATATCCAGGGCGAGAACCAGCAAAAGCTGGACCTGATCGCCAACGAGTTGATGATCCGCTGGACCGAATGGGGCGGCCAGGTGGCGGCCATGGCCTCGGAAGAAATGGCGGATATCTACCGGATTCCTACGCAATACCGGCAGGGTCGCTACCTCCTGGTGTTCGACCCGCTTGATGGCTCATCCAACCTGGATGTGAATGTCTCTGTTGGCAGTATTTTCTCTGTGCTGGAGCGCCCGCACACCGAAGGCGAGGTGGAAGACGCCGATTTTCTGCAGCCCGGCGTGATGCAAGTGGCCGCCGGTTATGCGCTTTACGGCCCGGCCACCATGCTGGTTGTCACCACCGGCCACGGCGTTAATGGCTTTACGCTGGATGAAGAAACCGGTGAATTCATCCTCACCCATCCGCATCTGACCATCCACCCCGACACGCGCGAATTTGCCATTAATGCCTCCAACGCCCGCATGTGGGAAGCGCCCGTGATCCGCTACATCGACGAGTGTCTGGCCGGCGCTAACGGCCCGCGTGGCGAGGCCTTCAACATGCGCTGGGTGGCCTCTATGGTGGCGGAAATCCACCGTATCCTGATCCGCGGCGGCGTGTTCCTCTACCCCAAAGATAACCGTGACCCGACGCGGCCGGGCAAGTTGCGCCTGATGTATGAAGCCAACCCGATGTCTTTCATCGTGGAGCAAGCCGGTGGTGCCGCCAGCACCGGGCGCGAACCCATCATGCAAGTCCAGCCACAAGCATTGCATCAGCGCGTCGCCGTGATCATGGGATCACGCAACGAGGTAGAACGCCTGGTGCAATACCACCTTGAAGCGCCAGCCCCCTGAAGGCGGAGAACACGATGGCTCTGGTCTCATTACGCCAGTTACTGGATCACGCAGCCGAAGAGGGTTACGGGGTACCTGCATTCAACGTCAATAATCTGGAGCAAATGCGGGCGATCATGGAGGCCGCCGACCGCACCGGTAGCCCGGTGATCGTGCAAGCTTCCGCCGGGGCACGCGCCTATGCCGGCGCCCCGTTTTTACGTCACCTGATGCTGGCGGCACTGGAAGAATTTGGACACCTGCCACTGGTGATGCATCAGGATCACGGCACCAGCCCTGCCATTTGCCAGCGGGCCATCCAGCTTGGGTTTTCATCGGTGATGATGGATGGCTCGCTCAACGAAGACGGCAAAACCCCCGCCAGTTACGAGTACAACGTCGCCACAACACGCCAGGTGGTCGCCTTCGCCCACGCCTGCGGGGTATCCGTAGAAGGTGAACTGGGCGTGCTGGGGAGCCTGGAAACCGGCATGGCGGGCGAGGAAGACGGGGTGGGCGCAGCTGGCAAACTGGATCACAGCCAGATGCTGACCGACCCTGAAGAAGCCGCCGCCTTTGTCAAAGCCACAGAGGTAGATGCCCTGGCCATTGCCATCGGCACCAGCCACGGCGCCTACAAGTTCTCCCAACCGCCGACCGGAGACACCCTGGCCATCGAGCGCATCCGCCAGATCCACGCCCGCTTGCCCAATACGCATCTGGTCATGCACGGCAGCTCATCCGTGCCGCAAGAGTGGCTCAAGCTGATCAACGAGTACGGCGGTGAAATCCCGGAAACTTGGGGCGTGCCCGTGGCAGAGATCGTCGAAGGCATCCGCCATGGTGTGCGCAAGGTCAATATCGATACTGATCTGCGGCTGGCCGCCACCGGCGCCATCCGCCGCGCTTTTGGCCAGAACCCGGCAGAGTTCGACCCGCGCAAATACCTGAAGCAATCGGTCGATGCCATGCGCAGTGTATGCATCGCCCGGTTTGAAGCCTTTGGCGCCGCCGGGCAAGCCCAGAAGATCAAACCCCTGAGCCTGGAAAAGATGGCGCATCGGTACGCGATTGGGGAGTTGCATGCGCGGGTGAAGTAGGCCCGAAAAACGGACACAAACAAGATTTAACCATCCGGCACACCGAGGTTTTACGGGGTTGGGGTTGTTCTTGATGTACCTCCCCTCCGGCAGCGCCGAGCATCGCAGCAAGGCGCGGGGTTTCGGCGGAGGGGTGTCTGAGCCCGCAGGGCGAGTTCCCGTAGCCAGCCGCGCCTTGCGAGAAGCGCAGGGGATTCGCGAAGCGAACGCTGTCGTCGGGGTCGCCTTCCTTTGGTTACTTTCTTTGGGGCCGCCGAGGTGGCGAAGCAAAGAAAGTGACGTGCTCCGGCCACCGCCGGGTTGTAAACAACCGCGCTGTCAGGCGCTAACACCCATCAACACCACCACGGAGCGCCCCCACCCCATATCACCCCTGCCGTGCCGCCGCCGTAAACACAATCTCCAGCAAATCATCCGGCGAGGCCAATTCAGCCTTCACGCACGCCCGGGACGGCGCGGACCCTTCCGGCAGCCATGCCTGCCAGATCTTGTTGAATTCGGCGCGGTTGGCCAGATCAGGCAGATAAATCATCGCCATCAGCACGCGGCTTTTGTCCGAGTTCATGGACACCAGCGTGCGCTCGGCCTGGGCCAGCAAGGCTTCGGTCTGTTCAGCAAAGGTTTTACCGCTTTCGGGCACTTCTACAAAGTGGATGATGCCGTTAAAAGAGGTGGCGTCAGACCATTGGGCAGTGGGGCGCAGGCGCTGGATATCGGCATTGGACATGATGGGTCTCAGTCAGGATGGATGCGCCATCATAAAGGCCGGCTGCGTGGCCGGCCAGCATCAGGGCGCACTCAGGAGCGTCGCGACCGTGTCGAGCACCATGGGCGAGCGGAACGCCTGGTTGTGACTGGCACCATCCACGCTCACAAACGTGGCATCCACGCCGTGTTGCACCAATGCGGCCACGTAGGCGCGCGCCAGATCCTGACTGGTGTTGTCGTCGGCCGTGCCCGTCAGCGCCACAATCTTCATGGGGGGCTTGACTTGATCGGCCCAGCGGATGGGGTTCTCGCTTGCGGACCATTGATGCCGGCCCAAACGCCAGGCCACCAGATCACAAGGGCAAGACACCAGCACATCCGCATCCGCCAGACCCGGCATCATGCCAGCCAGATTGGCCGCCGTCGCAGCGCCGCCAGAGTGGCCAATCAAGATCACCCGTTGTGGGTGGTAATGTTGTTTGAGGCGGTCAATGGCACCGCCCACAATCTGCATATTCACTTTGGTGTAGTGATCCATGCGATTGTTGTTGCTGCCGCCAGACTGATTGCCTTTGTCATCGGCGTAGCCGGGCCGGACCAAAGCCACACTGAGGACTTTCTGGGGCGCAAACCGGGTCGCGGCCGCCTGGGCCTGTGCAAAGTGGTAGACCGCCGGGCCGCCACTGGAAACGTCGCCATGCAGCCAGATCAGCAAGACTTGCGGCGCATCGGTGACGCCGAAACTGGCTAGCACCACGCATTGGTCGTTGCCGGTCACCGTATGCAGGAAGTCTTCATTGGCGCACGGCGTGGCCATGACGCGTGAGGCAAAGAGAAGGCATAGCAAACCCAGCCACTTCAGCACGATGTTTCCCCATCAGGCAGATGACATCGGCAAGATAAGCCGCGCCCGGTTCAAGGGCAAGGCCGCAGACGGCCCGTGTAGCAGGAACGGAAAACTAGCCGACGGACAGGCGTTGAAACGCCAGGCCAAAGAAGAACACCAGCAGCAGACCCAATACGCCAAACAGCACCCAGCTGATCATGCGCAGCCAGAAACGGTCACGTGTACGCTGGTATTTGAACGCGCCAAAGCCGATCAGCAGTACCGCCAGCACAAACAGGATGCGCAGCACGCTGAACATGCCAGGTCAGATGGTCAGTGGCGGTAGAGCATGGAATGACGACGGGACTTCCGTGTCATTTTCGAAGGTAACCAGCTCGTAGTTATCCGGATCAGCCAGCAACGCACGCAAGAGCTTGTTGTTCATGGCGTGGCCTGACTTGTAACCCGAAAACGCGGCGATCAGCGGATGGCCAAGGATGTACAGATCGCCAATGGCATCGAGCAGTTTGTGGCGGACAAACTCATCATCAAACCGCAGACCGCCATCATTGAGGACGCGGTATTCGTCGATGACCACGGCGTTATCCATGCTGCCGCCACGCGCCAGACCGTTCATGCGCATGTATTCCACTTCATGAATGAAGCCGAACGTGCGCGCACGGGCAATCTCGCTGATGTAATTGGTATTGGCAAAATCAATGGAGATGGACTGCTGGGATTTCTTGAACGCAGGATGTTTGAAGTCGATAGTCAACGTCGTCTTGTAGCCATCGTAGGGCTCCAGCTTCACCCACTTGTCGCCTTCCACCACTTCTACCGGCTGCTTGACGCGCACAAAACGCTTGGGTGCGCTTTGCATGACCACCCCTGCCGACTGCAGCAGGTAAATGAACGGGGCGGAGGAGCCATCCATGATCGGCATTTCCGGGGCATCCACTTCAACCAGCACATTATCGATACCAAAGCCGGCAAATGCCGACATCAGGTGTTCGATCGTGCCCACGCGCACACCGTCTTTGACGAGCGTGGAGGAGAGTCGCGTATCGTTGACGAGGTCCGGCCCCACCTTGAACACGTCCGAATCGGGCAGATCGGAACGCTTGAACACGATGCCGTGATCCACCGGCGCGGGCTTCATGACAAGCGTGACACGCTCGCCTGAATGCAGACCGACGCCAACGGCACGAACCGTAGATTTCAAGGTGCGTTGCTGAAACATGAAATGGTTACTCCGCCTGTTCCGGTTATCCCGGCCTATCTCAAAGAGACATCATTTTACCAGCCCCGGGTCATGGGCTGGATTGATCGTCACAATAAAAGTGATAGCCGGAATCAATCCAATACTGAGCCCAGTGCCGCGCCGACAATCATCCCCTGCGTCATGGCAACAACGCAGACGACCGATCAACCGCCGTCAGGCAGGCGGTGCGGCACGCCACAAGGCATGCCGCACGCTACGCGATCGGGTCAGAGAAGCGCAGCACTGCTACTACAAGCTCTGTGGTCAACACACCGCTACACATGGTGCGTGCCACTTGAACGGCTGACAAAATTCAGCGAAGCGGTTCTGCGCGCGACCGAAGACAGTACATTGAGTACGGCGAGGTCGCGCAACGCAGCCAGAAGAATTTTGTCTGTCGTTCAATCGGCTTGGCGACGCAGGAAGGCAGGGATGTCCATGTCGATGTTGTTCATCGCTGGACGCGCCGCAGATTGCGTTGCCTCACCCGCACCAGCACCACCGCCACGACGGGTACGCCAGATTGCCGGCTTTTCGTAATCCTCAGCGTTAAAGCCGATGTTATCGGTGCCGGTACGGGCTTGTTGCGCCTGACCTTGTACAACGGACAGCTGCGGCTTGGACGTTTCTTTCGCGCCCAGACCGGTAGCGATCAGCGTAATGCGGATCTGGTCGCCCAGCGATTCGTCATACACCACGCCATGCTTGACCTGTGCGTCTTCCGACACGTGCGCGTTGATGATTTCCAGCGACTGGCGGATTTCGCTCTTCTTGAGCGTGGCACGGCTGGCAGAGAAATTCACCAGCACGCCGCGCGCACCCTTGAAGCTGATGTTGTCCAGCAACGGGCAACGGATGGCTTCTTCAGTGGCAACCACCGCACGGTCTGCACCCACAGCCACGGCCGAACCCATCATGGCCATGCCCATTTCGCGCATCACGGTCTTCACGTCGGCAAAGTCGACGTTGATCAGGCCCGGGTAGTTGATGATTTCAACAATCGAACCCACAGCGCTGCGCAGAATATCGTCAGCGGCACGGAAAGCTTCGTCGATCGTGACGTCTTCACCCAGTACTTCTTCCAGCTTCTGGTTGGAGACCACAATCAGCGAATCCACATACTTGGCCAGCTCGTCGATACCGACTTGCGCCACCTTCTGGCGGCTGCCTTCGTCCGCGCCCGGCTTGGTGACCACGCCTACGGTCAGAATGCCTTGTTCACGCGCCACTTGCGCGATCACCGGGGCTGCGCCGGTACCTGTGCCACCACCCATGCCTGCGGTGATGAACAACAGATCGGCACCCGAAATCAGATCCGCAATGTGATCACGGTCTTCTTCCGCAGCCTGACGGCCGATGTCCGGATTGCAACCAGCACCGAAACCACGGGTGAGGTCCGCGCCCAGCTGGACTACGTTGCTGGCGCGTGCCAGCTTGAGTACTTGCGCATCCGTATTGGCGGCAATGAACTCAACGCCTTGCATGGCGTTTTCAATCATGTTGTTGATGGCGTTGCAACCTGCACCACCCACACCGATCACCTTGATATTCACAAGGTGCGCTACTTCCTGAAACTCAAAAGTAAGTGCCATGTGTATCTCCTCTGACCCTAACTAACTGCTTGACCCGAAAAATTGATAAACGAAACGCCCGTTGTTTCACCAAAAAAACCGACTGCTGCTGACTTGTTCTTGCTGTTGTGCTGGTCTTGCCTGTACTGCATGGCGCCGGCCAGGATCACCAGCTGACGCCTGATTTCGTGTTGCATTCATTAAAAGTTGTTCTGGAACCAGGACTTCATCCGGCCCAGGATGTCGCCAAACGAGCCGTCTTTAGCGCGGCTCACCGGGTTACGCATGTACTGTTCGCGGGCAATCAACAACAAGCCCACGGCGGTAGAGAAACGCGGGTTCTTCACCACTTCCGCGAGACCGCCGACATACTTGGGCGTGCCCAGACGCACCGGCATGTGGAAAATTTCTTCACCCAGTTCCACCATGCCTGGCATCAGCGAGGCACCGCCGGTAATGACGATGCCACTGGAAAGCCGGTCTTCGAACCCGGCGCGGCGCAGCTCGGCCTGCACCAGGCTGTAAAGCTCTTCCACGCGTGGCTCAATGACTTCTGCCAGCGTGTGGCGGCTCATCTGGCGCAAACCGCGCTCGCCCACGCCCGGCACTTCGATCATTTGCTGCGGGTCGGTCATGTGACGCAGCGCGACGCCGTATTGCAGCTTGATGGTTTCTGCTTCACCGGTCGGTGTCCGCAGCGCCATGGCGATGTCATTAGTGACCTGGTCGCCGGCAATGGGGATCACCGCCGTATGGCGGATCGCACCATTGACGAATACCGAAAGGTCCGTGGTGCCACCACCAATGTCCACCAGACATACGCCGAGTTCTTTCTCGTCTTCCGTCAGCACGGCATGGGCCGACGCCAGCGGTTGCAAGATCACCTCAGCAATTTCCAGCCCGCAGCGGCGCACGCACTTGGTGATGTTCTGCACGGCAGACACCGCACCGGACACAATGTGCACGCGCACTTCCATGCGCACGCCACTCATGCCCAGCGGCTCTTTCACGTCTTCCTGGCCGTCGATGATGTATTCCTGGGCCAGGATGTGCAGCACCTGATGGTCTGTGGGGATGTTGACCGCGCTGGCGGTTTCGATCACGCGATCCATATCGGCTTGTGTGACTTCCTTATCCTTGATTGCCACCATGCCGTGCGAATTCAGACTGCGAATATGGCTGCCCGCGATGCCGGTGAAGACTTCGCGGATTTTGCAATCGGCCATCAACTCGGCTTCGCCCAGCGCAGACTGAATGGCGCTGACGGTTTTCTCGATATCCACCACCACGCCGCGCTTCAGACCGCGCGATGCGGCTGAGCCCAGCCCGACGACGTTCAGTGAGCCGTCTTCCTGTACCTCGGCCACCACCGTCACCACCTTGCTGGTGCCGATATCCAGACCCACGATGAGGTTTTTGGTATCCCGTGTCACAGATAACCTCTTCCAATTTCCTGATTACTTTTAAACGTTTCCGGCGCTGGCGCCGGGCCTGTATGTCACGCGTCAGCCGTCAGGCCGGGGCCGCTTTGGCACCCTTGGCCGGCACTGCGGGTTTGAACCCTGGCAGGCGCACGGCAAAGCCATTCGGATAACGCAAATCCACGTACGAAAACGCCTGGTTATCGCCCGAAAGCTTCGCCAGGGAACCGCCCCACGCTGCGGCCAGTCGCCGCACGCGTTCCAGGACATCGGTGCGTCCCGCTTCCACAATCACTTGCCGGTCCAGCTCAAAACGCCAGGCCCGACGATCCGACAACCAGATGTGCGTAGGCTGCTTGCCCATGGGCGCCAAAGCCCCCTTGAGATCGCTTAGCCCGTCTACCAGCAGTTTCTCCGTGCCGTCCGGACCTTCCAGGATCGGCAGCGGATCATTCGAAGCGGCGTCAAAGCGCTCGCCATAGTTATTGAGCAATGCAATCGATCCCCAGCGGGCGATGGCATGGTGTTCTTCAATCGTCACTTCCAGCCGGTCTGGCCAACGGCGCCGCACGCTCACCTGGCGCACCCACGGCAGTTTTTCAAAGGCCGAACGGGTGCGGTCCAGATCCAGCGTGAAGAACGTCCCTTTCAGGTCGTTGCGGATCACGTACTGCAACTGCTCACGCGTCACGTGGGCCAGATCGCCATCCACCGAAATCTTGCGCACCGGAAACAACGGCGAGTGCACGGCCAGAAACAGCAATGAATAAAACAGCAGCAGCACGGCCAGTGCCGTGAGCAGATTGGCAAACCACATCAAAAGTTGAGGCTTGTCCCACATCGCCGCGTTATTCCTCAGCTGCCAGGGTTGTGTCCAGAATGCGCACCACCAGATCCTCGTAGCTCATGCCTTTGGCGCGTGCGGCCATCGGAAAGAGGCTATGACTGGTCATGCCCGGTGCCGTATTCACTTCCAGCAAGAAGTGGTTACCGGCGTCATCCATCAAAAAGTCCACGCGCGCCCAGCTCTTGCCGCCAATACCCCAGAAGGCTTTTTTCACATCGGCCGCGATCTGTGCTTCTTTCTCTGCCGACAATCCGCACGGACACAGGTACTTGGTGTCATCGCGGAAATACTTGGCGTCGTAATCGTAAAACTCGGTGGCCGGTTCAATCTTCACGGCCGGCAAGGTTTCGCCATCCAGAATGGCGGTGGTGTATTCGCCGCCGCCCATAAAGGTTTCTGCCAGGACCAGCGGGTCATATTTGACGGCTTCTTCAAACGCCGCCTTCAGACCGCCCGCTTCCTTGACCTTGACCACGCCTACACTGGAGCCTTCCGTCGCCGGTTTGACGAACAGCGGCAAGCCCAGTTTTTTCTCAATCGCTGCAAAATCGCTCTGGGCATTGACCAGCTCAAATGCCGGGATCGGCAGGCCCAGCGCTTGCCACACCAGCTTGGTGCGCAGCTTGTCCATACCGATAGCCGAGGCCATCACGCCGCAGCCGGTGTACGGAATACCCAGCACTTCCAGCGCGCCCTGTACGGTGCCGTCTTCACCAAACGGGCCATGCAGGATGATGAACACGCGATCAAAACCTTCATCCTTGAGGGCAGACAGCGGTTTTTCGGCCGGATCAAATTTGTGGGCGTCGATACCGCGGCTTTGCAGGGCCGCCAACACGCCGGCGCCACTCATCAGCGAGACTTCGCGCTCGCTGGAGCTGCCACCCATCAAAACCGCCACTTTTCCGTATTGCGTCATGTTCGTCGTTCTCAAATCTGCGTCAGTTTGCCAGGCACACCACCAATCGAGCCTGCGCCCATGGTGATGACCACATCGCCATCCTGCACGGCGGCCAGAATGGCCTCGGGCATGTCGGCAATCAACTCGACAAAAACGGGTTCAACCTTGCCGGCCACGCGAATCGCGCGGGACAAGCTGCGACCATCGGCCGCGACAATCGGGGCTTCGCCAGCGGCGTAGACATCAGCCAACAGCAGGCCATCTACCGTGGACAGCACTTTCACAAAGTCTTCAAAACAGTCGCGCGTACGGCTGTAGCGGTGCGGCTGGAAAGCCAGCAACAGGCGCCGGCCCGGAAATGCGCCACGGGCAGCGGCCAGCGTGGCGGCCATTTCCACCGGGTGGTGGCCGTAGTCGTCGACCAGCGTGAACTGACCACGCGCGCTGCCATCGGCTGCGGCCGGCAGAGCCACTTCGCCATAGCGCTGGAAGCGACGGCCTACGCCGGTGAACTCGGCCAGGGCTTTCTGGATGGCTGCTTCGCTGGCACCCACTTCCAGGCCAATGGCAATCGCGGCCAGGGCGTTCAGTACGTTGTGGTTGCCCGGCATGTTCACGGTAATGGGGATGCGGCGGGTTTCGCCGTTTTCCCACACGGCGTCGAACTTCATCTGCCCGCCAATAGCCTGCACGTTCTCGGCACGCAACAAGGCGTCTTCGCTGAAACCGTACGTCGTCACCGGGCTGGCCACTTGCGGCAGGATGGAGCGCACATGCGGATCATCAATGCACAGCACCGCACGGCCGTAGAACGGCAGATGGCGCAAGAAATCAACGAACGCACCTTTGACCTTGTTGAAGTCGTGGTCGTAGGTGTCCATGTGGTCCTGGTCGATATTGGTCACGACCGAGATCACCGGGTTCAGATAGAGGAAAGAGGCATCCGATTCATCCGCCTCGGCCACCAGGAAATCGCCATGGCCCAAACGTGCGTTGGTGCCGGCCGCGTGCAGCTTGCCGCCAATCACAAACGTCGGGTCCAGGCCGGCGGCTTCGAGCACGCAGGCGGTCAGGCTGGTGGTGGTGGTCTTGCCGTGCGTGCCGGCAATGGCAATGCCCTGTTTGAGGCGCATCAGCTCGGCCAGCATCATGGCGCGCGGGATCACCGGTGTTTTGGCTTCGCGCGCGGCTTGTACTTCCGGGTTCTCGCTGCCGACGGCCGTACTGGTCACCACCACGTCTGCGCCTTTGGCGAACTCGGCCGAGTGGCCCTGATGCACGGTGGCGCCGGCCTTGATCAGGCGTTGGGTGGTCGCGTTCTGGCCAAGGTCTGACCCGCTGACCTCAAAGCCCAGGTTAACCAGTACCTCGGCAATGCCGCTCATGCCGACGCCGCCGATCCCTACAAAATGAATGCGTTTGACTTTGTGTTTCATGCTGCCAGTTCCTCCAGCACCTTGACCACTTCTGCCGTGGCCTCAGGGTGGGCGAGCGCTCTGGCCTTGATTGCCATGGCCAGACATTGCTCGCGTTGTGTTTGTTGCAGCAGCGTGAGCAACCACGCTGCGGTGAATTCGGTTTGTTGCACCAGCACGCCTGCGCCGGCATCAGACAAATAACGGGCGTTGCCGGTCTGGTGGTCGTCCACGGCATGCGGATACGGCACCAGCACGCTGGCAGCGCCTACGCAGGCCAGCTCCGACACGGTCAGTGCGCCGGCACGGCACAACACCAGATCGGCGTCGGCATAGGCCTGGGCCATATCGCTGATAAACGCCACGCAATCGGCGTTCACCCCAGCGGCATCGTAATTAGCGCGCAGGGCTTCAATATTCTTTTCACCGGCCTGGTGAATCACCTGCGGCCGCTGTTCGACCGGCAGTTGCGCCAGTGCTTTGGGGACTTCTTCGTTAAATACTTTCGCCCCCAGGCTGCCGCCCACGACTAACAGCTTGAGCGGCCCGGTGCGACCGGCAAAACGTTCGGCCGGCACAGCGGTATTCAGGATCGCGCCGCGCACCGGGTTACCGATGCAAGCGCGGTTATGACCGGCCTTGAACGCACCCGGAAACGCAAACAACACGCGATTGGCAATGCGCGACAGCGCCTTGTTGGTCAGGCCTGCCACGGAGTTTTGTTCGTGGATCACCAGCGGCAGCCACAACAAACGCGTCGCCACGCCGCCGGGGAAACCGGTAAAGCCGCCAAAGCCAATGGCCACATCCGGGCGGTAGCGGAAAATCACGCTCACGGATTTGGCCAGCGCACGCAGTTGCACCCACGGCTGCGCCAGCTTCTTGAGCAAGCCCTTGCCGCGCACGCCGGTAATCGGCAGGGTTTCCAGCTGGATGTCGTACTGCGGCACGATGCGCGTTTCCATGGCACCGGCTGCACCCAGCCAGACCACGTCCCAACCTTTCTGCCGCACGGCGTCCGCCACAGCCAGCGCCGGGAAGATATGCCCGCCAGTACCGCCCGCCATGACCATCAAGGTGCGCTTACTCATGGCGCACCCCGCGAATCATCTGGCGGTTTTCAAAGTCGATGCGCATCAACACGCCCAGCGCCAGCAGGTTGGCCACAATGCCAGAACCACCAAACGACAGCAGCGGCAGGGTCAGGCCCTTGGTCGGCATCAGGCCCATGTTCACGCCAATGTTGATCACCGACTGCACGCCGAACCAGATGCCGATGCCCTGCGCCACTAGCGCCTGATAGGCGCGGTCCAGCTTGGCCGCTTGAACACCAATCAAAAAGGCGCGCAGGACCAGGAATGCAAACAGCGCCACCACAAAGGCGACGCCCACAAAACCCAGTTCTTCCGCGATGATGGCCATCAAGAAGTCGGTATGCGCTTCTGGCAGGTAAGAGAGTTTTTCGACACTTGCGCCCAAACCCACGCCGGTCCACTCGCCCCGGCCAAAGGCAATCAGCGAGTGACTCAACTGGTAGCCTTTGCCGAACGGGTCTTTCCACGGGTCAAGGAAACCCAGCACGCGCTGCATCCGGTAAGGGGAGCTGACCACCAGGCCGACAAAGCCCACCGCCAGCATCACAATCAAACCGGCAAACAGGCGCCAGTTGAAACCGCCCAGGAACAACAGACCCATGGCGATGGCAGTAATGACCGCGAAGGCACCAAAGTCAGGCTCCAGCAGCAAGAGGCCGCCAACGACCAGCATCACCACCAGCATGGGCAACAGGCCCTTGGTAATGCTCTCCATCAGGTTGCCGCCCATGAACGCGGCTTTGCGCACGGTGTAGTCAGCGGCATACAGCGGCACCACAAACTTCATGATTTCTGACGGCTGCAGGTTGATCACCACCAGCGAGAGCCAGCGCCGGCTACCGTTCACTTCGCGGCCAATACCTGGCACCAGCACCACGGCCAGTAACAGCGTGCCCAGAATAAAGAGCGCCGGGGCATATTGCTGCCAGGTTTTGGTCGAAATATTGAACGCCACAAAACCAGCCACCAGACCCACAATCAGGAAGATGGAATGGCGGATGAGGTAGTAATTGGCCCGGAAACCGACGTCCTTGTCGACTTCCGCCTGGGCGATCGAGGCCGAGTACACCATCACCAGGCCGAACGCGAGCAAGATCAGTACCGTCCAGAGGAGGATCTGATCGTACGCGGCCATGGTCGGCCGGACGCGTTTGAGGGCCTGATAGAACAACTGTTTCACGCCGCACCTCCGGCCAGCGCGTTCACCGCCGCGATAAACACTTCGGCGCGGTGGTGATAGTTGCGGAACATATCCAGGCTGGCACACGCTGGCGACAACAAGACGGCATCGCCCGGTTGCGCCATGTTGGCGGCGATGCTCACAGCCATTTCCAGCGTGGGCACTTGCAGTACCGGCAGGAAGGATTCATCGTCGTCATCATCGTCAGCTGCAATGAAGCTGGATGTCGCGTCGTTCAACACTTCGGCAATTTGCGGGCCATCCCGGCCTATCAGGATCACGGCGCGGCAGATACGTTCGCACGCCGGCACCAGCGGGCGGAAGTCCTGGCCCTTGCCATCACCGCCAGCAATCAGCACCACCGGCTGGGTCATGCCTTTGAGCGCGGCTTCTGTCGCGCCAACGTTGGTGCCTTTGGAATCGTCGTAGTAACGCACGCCGCCGATCTCGGCGACGAACTCAACCCGGTGCGGCAAGCCCTTGAACGCTTTCAGCGCAGTGATGAGTGGGCCGGTGGCGATGCCAATGGCTTTGCACAAGGCGATTGCGGCCAGGGCGTTGACCGCATTGTGCAAACCCGCCAGCGGCAATTCGCTGGCCTTCATCAATTCAAAATCGCCCAGACGCAGGCTGAAGTCTTCACCCTGTTCGACCAGACCGTACTCCGCGCCATTGCGTGGGGCATCGGCGCCAAACCAGACCAGATCACGCCCGGCCTGGGTCATGCCACGGCACCAGCCGTCTTCACGGTTGAGCACCATCACACCCATGCCGTTGAACACGCGCGCTTTGGTGGCGGCGTAATCGCTCATGCCCTTGTAGCGGTCGAGGTGATCTTCGGTCACGTTGAGGACCGTGGCGGCATCGGCCTGCAATGAGTAAGTGGTTTCCAGCTGAAAGCTGGAGAGCTCCAGCACAAAGACATCTGGCAGTGTGCCTTTGGCCTGCCATTGCGCCAGGGCTTCGAGCACTGGCAGCCCGATGTTGCCGGCGACCACGGTCGACAAACCGGCGGCTTCGCACATCTTGCCGACCATGGTGGTGACGGTGGATTTGCCATTGGAACCGGTAATGGCAATCACTTTGGCCTTGCTGCCCGCCACAGCTTGCGCAAAGAGTTCGACATCCCCCAGCGCTGGCACGCCGCGCGCCACGGCAGCGGCAACGGCGGGAGTGGCCAGGGCAACGCCTGGACTCATGATCAGGGCGTCAGCATCGGCAAAGGTGGCATCGGTGAACTTGCCAAGGCGCACGTCGGCATCCGGCAGCGCAGCTTTGAGCGCGGCCAGATTGCGCGGCGCATCGCTGGTGTCGGCCACGCTGACGCGCGCACCCTGGTCATTCAACCAGCATGCGGCAGCCAGCCCGGAGTCTCCGAGCCCTACGACGATGCAGTGTTTTCCTTGCCAGGCCATGATCTTGTCCTGTCCTTTTACCGCAGCTTCAGCGTGGCGAGACCCGCCAGCACCAACAGCATGGTGATAATCCAGAAGCGCACCACCACCTGCGTTTCTTTCCAGCCCTTGAGTTCATAGTGGTGATGCAGCGGTGCCATACGGAACACGCGTTTGCCGGTGAGCTTGAAGCTGGCCACCTGGATCATCACAGAGAGCGCTTCGACCACGAATACGCCGCCCATGATCAGCAACACAATTTCCTGGCGCACGATAACCGCCACGGTGCCCAGGCCAGCACCCAGCGCCAACGCGCCGACGTCGCCCATAAACACTTCTGCCGGGTAGGCGTTAAACCACAAGAACCCAAGCCCCGCGCCTGCCATGGCGGCACAGAAAATCACCAGCTCGCCAGCACCCGGTACGTGCGGAATACCCAGATATCTGGAGAACACCGCGTTACCAGCCACGTAGGCAAAAATGCAGAAGGCACCAGAAACAAACACGGTGGGCATGATTGCCAGGCCATCGAGGCCATCGGTCAGGTTCACGGCGTTAGATGTGCCCACAATCACGAAATACGTGAGAACGCAGAAACCAATCGCCCCGAACGGGTAGAGGATTTCCTTGTAGAACGGGATGATGAACCCGGTATGCGAGGGCAACTGGCCGGCATTCACAAGGAATACGCCGGCACCAATGGCAATGGCAGACTGGCCGATCATCTTGGCGCGTGCTGACAAGCCCTTGGGGTTCTTCAGTGCCACCTTCTTGTAGTCATCAATAAAGCCGATGACACCAGTCGCCAGCGTCACAATCAGCGTCAGCCAGACATATTTGTTGTTGAGTTCGCCCCACAACAGCGTGGTGATGCCAATCGACAGCAAAATCAGCGTACCGCCCATGGTGGGCGTGCCGGCTTTCACCAGATGGGTCTGCGGACCATCCGTACGCACGGCCTGGCCGACCTTCATCTCGGTCAGCTTGCGGATGACCCAGGGGCCCAGCATCCAGGAAATGCCCAGCGACGTAATCATGGCCAGCACCGCACGCAACGTGATGTAGTTGAACACGTTGAAAGCGCGGATCGATTCGCCTAGCCATTGAGTCAGCAGCAGCAACATGGGTCAGGCATCCTTTTTATTGTTGTTATTGCCTTGCAGCGCTTTGACGACGCGCTCCATCTGCATGAAGCGCGAGCCTTTCACCAGCACAATGCCGTCTGGGGTTACGACTTTGTTCAGTGCCGCGAGCAGATCTTCCAGACTGGCGTAGTGCGTACTGCCAAACGCGGCGGCAGCGTGGGCCATGTCAGCACCCAGGGTGAACAGTTGCTGCACGCCCTTGTCTTTGGCGTACTGGCCGATCTCGATATGGCGTTCAACTTTCTCGGTACCCACTTCACCCATATCGCCCAGCACCAGGATCGAAGGCTTGCCGCTGGTGGCGCTCATGCCGGTCAGCACGTCGATGGCGGCGCGCATGGAATCCGGATTGGCGTTGTAGGTATCGTCGATCAGCACGGCGCCATTGGCGGCACTCTTGCGTTCCAGCCGGCCTTTTACGCCCTTGTAGCTGGCCAGGCCCGCAGCGATCTCATCCACCGTCAGACCAAGCGCCGACGCTGCTGCGGCTGCGGCGAGAGCATTGCGCACATTGTGCAAACCGGGTACCGGCAACAGCACGTGGGTTTCGTCGATGCCTGTGCCCAGAATGAACTGGCTGCCTTCATTGGTTTCATGCACTTCACGCGCATGAACCTCAGCTGATTTCAGGCCAAAACTGATCTGGCGCTTGCCCATGGCAAGCTGGCTCCACAGTTCAGCGTGCGGGTCATCGGCATTGATCACCGCCGTGCCACGATCTTTGAGGCCGCCAAAGATTTCGCCCTTGGCGCGCGCCACGCCCTCCACCGAGCCCAAAGCTTCGAGGTGAGCACGCAGCGCGTTATTCACAAGGGCGACATCCGGGCTGGCCAGATGCGTCAGGTAGTCGATCTCGCCAAAATGGTTCATGCCCATTTCGACGACGGCGTAGCGGTGTTCCGGCTTAAGGCTCAGGAGTGTCAGCGGCACGCCAATGTGGTTGTTCAGATTGCCACGCGTGGCCAGCACGGCCTCGGCACCGGCAGAGTGCGCCAGTACAGTGGCAATCATCTCTTTGACCGTGGTCTTGCCGTTGCTGCCCGTCACGGCGATCACTTTCAGATCGCTCATGCGATTGCGCCAGAACGCACCCAACTGGCCCAGTGCAGCCAGGGTATCGGGCACGACGATGGCGGTGCCAGGTACTTCACGCTCAACCAGCACCGCAACGGCCCCTTGCGCCAGGGCGGCAGCGGCGTGGTCGTGGCCGTCAAAGCGCTCGCCTTTGAGCGCCACGAACAGGTCGCCCGGCTTGATGTCACGGCTATCCGTGCTGACGCGGCTAAATACCAGGTCAGCGTCGCCAGTGAGTGCGCCGTTCAGGGCCAGCGCAGTTTCGCGCAGGGTGAGCATTATTGCGACTTCCTTTCCAGTGCAGCGCGCGCTTCTTCGACATCGTCAAAGTGGTGGCGAACGCCATTGATTTCCTGATACGTCTCGTGACCCTTGCCCGCGATCAGCACCACGTCATCTGGCCCGGCCAGATCAATGGTGTCTTCGATGGCATGGCGGCGGTCCACGCTGATGGCGTAGTTGTGATCGCCAAGGCCGTAGACGCCTTCCACACCTTTGACGATGTCTTCAATGATTTTTTGCGGGCTTTCCGAGCGCGGGTTGTCGCTGGTGATGATGACGTTGTCCGCCAGATCACACGCAATCTTGCCCATGATGGGGCGCTTGCCAGGATCACGATCACCGCCACAACCAAACACACAGTAAAGGCGCTTGCCTTCCGGCATGGCGTCACGCAGGGTAGAGAGCGCTTTTTCCAGTGCGTCTGGCGTGTGGGCGTAATCCACCACCACCAGCGGTTGTTTGCCGCCGCCCAAGCGTTGCATGCGGCCACCGGCGGGTTTGATTTCGCCCAGCACCCGCGCCGCTTCATTCAACGCAACCCCGGCACTGAGTAGTACGCCCAGCGTGGCCAAGAGGTTGTAGACGTTAAAGCGGCCGATCAACTCACTGACCACGCTACAACGACCTTGCGGGGTGTCGATTTCCAGCGCCAGCCCTGCCAGCGAGGCATGCACAGCAACAGCGCGGATATCGCCCTGGTCGATGCCATAGGTCAGTACGTTCTGCGCTGTGGTTTCCTCAGCCAGTTTGCGGCCGAATTCGTCATCGACATTGATCACGGCATGCTTGAGACCTTGCCAGGCAAACAGCCGGGCCTTTTCGGCACCGTAGGCGTCCATGGAGCCGTGGTAATCCAGGTGATCCCGCGTGAGATTGGTGAACACGGCCGTGTCAAACACAACGCCATGCACGCGCGCTTGCGCCAGGCCATGGGAAGAGACTTCCATGGCAACGTGGCTGGCACCCTGATCCCGAAAGCGGGTCATCCATTGCTGTACGGCAACGGGGTCCAGCGTGGTGTGGGTGGATGCTTCCAGCTCGCCCCACAGGCCATTGCCCATGGTACCCAGCACACCCGTCTTGTTGCCCAGCAGACTGAAAGCCTGGCCCAGCCAGTGGGCGATTGAGGTCTTGCCGTTGGTGCCCGTCACGCCAGCCACAAACAAGGTCTGAGACGGATCGCCCATCAGGTGTGACGCAACAATGCCAGCCTGCGCACGCAATTGCGGGATCGCCAGATTGGGAGTGGCCCAGTCTGGTTGCCAGGTAAAGCCTTCGGCTTCCCACAGCACTGCGCCAGCGCCAGCGGCAATGGCCTTATCTATATAAGTGCGGCCATCAGCGTATTCGCCCTGGAAGGCCAGGAACACATCGCCCGGCCCAACCAGACGGCTATCGGCGCGCACAGCCCGGCCAGCGGCGATCGCATCGATGGCGGCCAGATCCAGCTCGGGAAGATTCCAGGTTTGCGGCTTCATGTTATTCCCTTGCATCCGATTCATCGGGTGCGGGCAGAAGGATGTTGTCGGTCGGCGCGTCGGGCGGCACGCCCAGCAAACGCAGACTGCCAGCCATGACATTGCTGAACACCGGGCCAGCGACGGAGCCACCAAAGTGCTTGCCGCCCTGCGGGTCATCAATCATCACGGCGATAATCAAACGGGGGTCAGATGCTGGGGCCATACCAATAAACGACGCAACGTACTTGTTCACATACTGACCGTTTTCCAGTTTGTGAGAGGTCCCGGTCTTACCGGCGACGCGGTAACCCACCACACGCGCCGCAACCCCGGTACCGCCAGGCTGCACCACGCTTTCCATCATGTCCCGCATGGCTTGCGCCGATTGCGGGGTAATCACTTGTTTGCCCGGCATGGGGGCAACCAGCTTGGTAAAGGTGATCGGGTGAATCTGGCCACCATCTGCAAACATCTGATAAGCACGCGCCATCTGCATCAGGCTGACCGAAATCCCGTTACCGAAGGCCATGGTGGCTTGTTCGATGGGGCGCCAGTTTTTCCAGTTGCGCAAAATGCCGCCGGCTTCACCCGGAAAGCCACTGTGCGGCACTTCGCCAAAACCAGCGTTGTGATA
>JASLES010000171.1 GCA_030151005.1 Silvimonas sp. | reverse complement strand
TGGCACTGTGCCAGGGTAATTTCCTCCGGGCTACGGGTGCAGGCTTCCACGTCACTCACGGCCTGAATCGCTTGGCCGAAGAGCGCGTTGCAGAGCGTGGATTTACCCGACCCCGTTTTGCCCATGATGCCGATGCGGGCCTGGTAGTTCACGACCTCTGCAATCCGCTGGCGTAGCAGTTGTCGTTGGTGCTCGGTAAGCAGTCCTTCCTCGTTGATGGCCACAAACAGCTCATCAAGTAGGCTACTGGAAGGATCGGGTTGTTCGATGGTTACCATAAAAATGGCCTCCTGAATAAAAAAAGCCACAGCGCGCGGCTGTGGCTTTTGAAGTGAAATCGGGGATTTAAACAAGGCTACATTGCGGGGCTTCAACCTGGATGTTTGCCGTCCTTGCACCAGCCGGCCCATTCTTCCAGCTGGTCATTGCCAATCGGCGTATCCGCCCCTTGCTCCTTGTGGAAAGCGGCGATCCATTGGCTAACGCATTGGTCCGGGTTGGCCGGTGCGTTTGAAACTGTGGAGGCAGTACCGCTGGCGCCGTCATAGTCTGGTTCCAGTCTTTCCATCACCACACCATTCACATAGCGTGCACCCGAGAGCAGGTGGCCGCGGCCATCCCAGTTTTTGAGCCAGCCGTTTTCCTTGCCATGCAGCCATTCCAGGTGACTGACGGGCTGGCCGGTGTTTTCATCAAACACCTCTTCCACGCCCTCCTTGACACCCATGTCATAGGTCACCCGATGAATCACCCGCTCGCCATCCGGTGCGTACTGGATCATCGGACCATTGAGCTTGCCCTCAACCCACGTCGCTTTCACGGTTTGCTTGCCGGTGGACGCATCAAAGGCGGCTTCCTCGCCGTCAGCGATGCCGTTTTTCCAGTTCAGCACGCGGACTAACTGGCCATTTGCAGCATTGAATACCTGCTGTTTGCCATCCGGCTTGCCCTCCTTGAAGCTGACCGAAGAGACCGGTTTGCCATTTTCAGCAGTGAACGCCAACTCGCCGTCCAGCACGCCCTTGTTGAAGGTCGCTTTGAACGTGACGGCCTCTGACTGCGGGAGTTTGCAGACATAGTCACCGTCAGGCAGCCCCGCATCGACAGCACCGTCACACAGTGACCCGTAGCTGCCGCTCGCACCAGAAGCATCCATGATCGCCGCAAACTTCTGGAAACCTTCCTGCTGCGAGAACAGCGTTTTGTCGGGGATATTGGTGACCTTGCCAGTGAAAGGTTCATTGGCGCCGCTGTTGTATACCTTGCCATTCACTACATCGGCGTTGCGCCAGTCGAGTGTTTTGGTGCCGCAGCCAGCCAGCGCCAGCCCGAATAAGGGCAGGCAAAGTGCCAACACCCTGCGGATATTGAACTGTATGGATTTCTTCATGATTTTCCCCCAAATGAATAAAGGGAGGGCAAGAGCCCTCCCTGCAATAGCGAATGCTAATCGTAGTATGTAGAATCAGAGTATGCAACGCAGCACATTTGCTGCATGGCAATTCATCCCTCCGAATGCAGATTGGTAGCGATATTTGCGCAGAACGTGCGCCAGAAACGTGTCGCGCTTGGACTCTCCCAAGAGGAGTTGGCTGAGAAGGCGGGTGTTCATCGCACCTACGTTGGCATGCTGGAACGTTCTGAAAAGAATGTGACGATCTACAACATCGAGCGGATTGCTGACGCTCTGGGAGTACCGCCCGCGTCACTACTTGGCGAGTGACACAAACTCGTCAATTGAACTGTTGATCAGGCTTCCGGTGAGCCACAGCGCCGAGCTTCGGAGAAAGCCGGGTCTGCCGGATATGCACAGCTGGCTTGGGCACAGTGTCATTCCGAGCTTCTTCTGACTGGCCAGGCCCCACATTGCTCTCTGCTTCAGCTGGCCAGAACTCCTCCAGCACCGCTGGCACTTCCTCCTCACTGTCCTCGAATTTGCCATTAGCCAGCAGTTGCAAGGCTGTTTCCTCCAGCACGGCTAACTCCAGCCCGGCCTGCTGATGCCGGGTCGCTTCATCTCGGGCGTAGCAGACCACGTCTGACAGCGTGTCCTCATCACGCAGGGTCAGGTCGGCATAGAACACCGGCGTGCGATAGCTCTGGATAGTGCTTTTGGCCCTGAGTCGCAGCATCAGCGGTAGGTGTTTTGTATTGCCCCCGCTGACGGCTTCGAAATAACGTAACCGTGCAGCCAGCGTGCGCACCGAGTTGTAGCCGGTGGTGCGGAAGATGAAACTGCCCAGTTCGTCGTTCTGGCCTTCTATCTGGACATTGAGCCGGCCGTAGAGCTTGCAGCCGGTTTGCTGGGCGTACGGGCAAAGTGCTGGCGTCGGGCATGTGACCTCAGTGGTCTGGTTGTTCTCCACGCGCCTCGCTGTTTCGCCATTGCCAACGCACAATGGTCGGCCGGTACTGCGGTCGAACGCGGTGTAATCGGCACACAGGTTAAGGTCACTATTATTAAAAGGCAGCCGGACCGGGATGGCCCGGATCTTGCCGTTGGGGCTTTGTTCGGCAATGACCTGATGCAACGGATGCAGCAACCAGCCGTCCTTGCCCTGGACCTGGGTGGTCAAAGTAAAGTGGTCGCCTTTCTCGGGGATCTGTTTGCCGTTCTTTTCGACGGTGTGGCCGATGCTGATGCGCCCGATCACGGGTGGGGTGATGGCGAGACCCTTGATCATGATGTGCTCCTTTCGGTTTTGACGACAAAGCGCCGGTTGCCGGGTAACTGTCTGGTGTACTGTGCCAGCAATTGCGGGTGCTCCTGCTCAAGGCGTTCCAGATCCGGTACGGCGCCGTCGCGGGATTTCTTCCAGGAGACAGAGCCCCCGGCAAAGCGGGCGCCGCTGGCGGTACCGATCAGGTTCTGGATTTGTTGCTTTAGCGCGGTTTCAGTGGCTTCGGCTTCTTCGCGGCACTGGCGGGCGGTAAGCAGATCGGCAAACAGCAGATTGGCCGCGCTCATTTCCGAGAGATCGACCTGCAGACCATTGTCTTTGGGGTACAACCAGGACAAGGCTTTACCCGCATCAGCAGAACCATCCGGTTCCAGTTGCTGGTCATGCTTGACGCAATCCCAGAACACCCGCTCGCGTTCGATCAGGTCGGCGATCTTGTCGTCGTCCCGTTCGATGCGGTAAATCCGGAAATCCTGACCGCCGATCAATACGGCAACATCGGCCCAGGCGTGACCGGTGACGGCCAACTGGTGGAGTACCTGACACTGATAGGCGATGGGGATACCTTCTTCCCACTGTGGTGCGCTGTGATAGCCCGCAGTCTTGATTTCCAGCACGCCCACACCAGCGCCAGCACCGTGATCACCGACCACTTCGCGATCGAGGTTGGCGAGCATGAACGGATGCTCTGTGGACTGCAGCACGGCGTTTACACGCCGCACCTTTGAACCCGTGCGCTCGGCGTAGACGTTGGCCAGCACGGGTTCCAGCACCGTGCCCCAGATGACGGCTTCTTTTTCCGACAGGTCTTCCGCTTCCTTGCGGCCGGTCTTCTCCAGCCACAACGACAACGGGGATTTGTAGGGCGACAGGCCGATGGCGACAGCGGCGTCACTGGATCCGATGCCCAGGCCACGGATACGCAGCCAGTCGGGACGTTTGAGATTGAGGGTGGAAGCAAGACGGATGGCCTTGCCATAGCGGGAACGAACAGCGGTGGTCATGACATACCTCCAGTCAATAAAAAAGCCCGCCGGGAAGACCGGGCGGGCTGGGAACAGTGATTGAAACAGCGGGTTAATTGATCAGGTGTAAAAGTGCCTGCGAAAGCGCACGCATAATCAGAATATTGCCGTGTATTTCTCCAGAAACCTGATTACAAAACTAGATCGTTCGATCCTACGTGTACTAAAGGCCGCCTTGCTCAAAAGCTCTTGCGACTTGCGGGTATTGGGGATCTATGTACACGATCTGCGGTTCCGGCCTGCAGGGAAGTTAGCTCCGCCTTATCAAACGTTAGGAGGGCTCATGGCCACTCAGACGATGAATCAACCGTCGGAATAGACCAGATGTATCCTGCAAACGCATCTTTCCTGCCAACAATGACAGGATATTGCTCAGTCTTTGTCAGACAATTGCTGACACCGTTTTTGAATTTAAGTAAGCTCTAACGTACACATGCTACGCACAATCATCATTGAACAGTCAGCCCGCCAAACAATAAGGATTTTGTATGCCGTTAGCAGTTCATCACGCCATCATCCACAAACTAGAAAAGGTGGAGGGCCAGCCTTCACGTATCCACCCTGCTCCCGAGATACTTCAGCCCGACGATATCCCTTTGCAACAACTGATCAATGACGTGCACGATGTCTATGGCAACCGTACTGGAAAAAGTTACGGTGCTTTTGATCCAGAGTTGACCGCATTATCGGCAGAGCCACATTTAGATCGTTTGCGTAACGAAGCGAATGCAAACTTCTACGAGATCTCGATCACGTTAATGCAGATTCTCAAAGCGCGGGCTGATGGTCGAAATTTTGCAACTGGTGGCCATGTTCTGATGTTC
>JASLES010000150.1 GCA_030151005.1 Silvimonas sp. | reverse complement strand
ATCCAGGCGCGGCAAAAAGCGCGGCACGGCCAGATGCGTGGCAAAGAGGTTGATCAGCGCCACCCCCAACTGGCTGGCCGCCAGGAGCAGCGCCACGGTAAGCACCACCCAGAGCACCGGATTGGTCAGGCCGGCCTGCCATACTTTGTACAGCATGGGCAGTGCCACGCCGAGCGTCACAAGACTAATCGCCCCCAGATAGCAGGTCACCGGAGCACGGGCAAAACCGCGTTTGCACTTGAGCCACAGCGGCAATTGCGCCTTGCAGGCTTGTTCTAGCCGGACAAGGCCATCTCCGACGAGGTAAAACCCCACATGTGCCTGGCGGTCGGTATGAATGGGCGAGTCAATCATCGGCCCGCTGCTGGCAGCGGCCCCCGCCAGTTCGATTGCCTGGCGGGCCACCGCGCTTTCAGCCATGCGCGCGCGCCGTGCGGTGCGTTCAACCGTGTGCCGGTACTGGTCACGCGTGGAGAAATCCATGTGCGTGTACATGCCGGCTGGGTCGGACACCAGAATCTGTTCGACTACGCTGAGCGTTTCGACAAACTCCCGCCAGTTGGTCGCGCCCAGCAGACGCAAGCTGGAGATGGAATTGCTGATGGATAACTGGTTGGCCGCCTGCTGGCGGTTTTCTGCCAGCACCAGTTGTTCAATGGTATGGCCTTGCTCGGCCAGGACTTGTTCTATCCAGGTTAACGGCAAGGCCAGCGCCGCGCCCTGCCCTTGCAGGCGCCGCGACAGTTCTGCCACAAACGTGTGGCCCAGTGCGGGCCCGGTGCGGGCCATGTCGGCCACCAGCAGCAACAAGCTTTTGGGGTCTTCTTCCGACGCTTTGATCATGCGGTTGGCCCAATCGGCCGCCAGATTGCGGTCTGCGCTATCAGTGGCGATGCTGGCGCTGACGCGCCGCAGGTTCTCGATCAGCGCCAGGCGCAACATGATCGGGATCGCCCACAATTCGCCCAGCGTCAGTTCTGACACTTGCTGATAGGCAGAGACATAGCGACTCAGGCTTTCCAGATCCCAGCGGCCATCACCGTGGGCAATGGCTTCCAGTGCAATCTCGTACACCCGGGGTAATCCGGCGGACTCTCCCTCCGCCAGTCGTGGCAGGCCGCGCCCGTAGCCTTTGGGAAAATGTCGTTTGGCCGTGCGGATCTGTTCTTCGATCAGATAGAAGTTATCCAGCAACCATTCACCCGCTGGCGTCAGCCGGGTGCCACCGCTGGTATTGGTCAGCACGCGGCAAGCGTTGACCAGTGTGGCTTCGTTTTCCGCCAGCCGGGCAATCAACTGGTCTTGCTGATAAGCCGCACCAATACGGTGTGACGCCGCCAGCGTGCGGCCGTGCCGCTCCATCTGGTCCGCGCTGAAGAGTTCTGCGCGCAGCGGCGCTTCTGTCGCGGCAAACCCACGCAGATTGTTTTCATCTTCTTCAAGCGTGGATTTGTTCCACAGACGCCCGGCCTGGCGGGCATAAGACTGGTCGATGGTGGCCAACGTGCATGCCTCCCTGCTGATGCGCCCGCAGAATCCATCCCGCTGACGCGTGCCGAAGAAAGATCAAGTGCTTGCCCGAATGGCAGAACCGGCACCGCACGCCGGTTATCAGACGTTCAGTCTGGCGCAAAGCGTCTGCCTGGGCATGGCAGGACTGCATGCCAGCCCGCCAGCCGGTATCCGGGCGCCTGATCTGTGAGCGCCAATACTGTTCAACAGTGTGCAGATGTGCTTTTGGCCCGTCTGTCAGCGGGTCAGGGCATGCATGTCAGTGCGTTCCTACGGCTGGCGTCGGGCTGGTGGCCCACCTGGCATGATGTTTTGTTTGTCGGGTGGGGCTTGTCTGGATTGCAGGCGGCCCCATACTTTTCAAGTTAGAGGTACAAAGTTGCAACCCGACGGATGCCCGCACGTGTTTTGCGTTGTTGAGGACGTACGACTTGCCAGGAGAAGCCCCGCTGGTGGGCGGCTGGATTCCCGCCAAGGGGGCCGCCGAGGTCGGGAATGACAAGGTGGCGGGGCCAAGCTTGTCGTCCTTGCACACAGACGGTCTACGCAGTTGGGGTTGCTTTTGACGTCATTTCCCTCCGGCAGCGCCGAGCATCGCAGCGAAGTCCGGGGTTTCGGCGAAGGGGTGTCTGAGCCCGCAGGGCGAGTTCCCGTAGCCAGCCGGACTTCGCGAGAAGCACAGGGAACCCACGTAGTGGGCGCTGTCGCAGGGTCGCCTTTCTTTTGGTTACCTTTCTTGGGGCCGCCGAGGCTGGCGAAGCAAAGAAAAGTAACGTGGGCCCGGCACTCCGGGTATCAAATGCCCTTCAAACCTGCGCCGTAGGCGCTAACACGTGGCTCAGGTTTTGCAGCAGCAATGGTGGATTATCACTACCCCTCCAAATCCACCCTGCAGCGCGCAGCTCCCCCTTACCGCAGTCGCACCAGTGTCGACTTCAACTCCGAATACTTCTCCAGCGCGTGCAAAGACTTATCCCGCCCATTGCCAGACTGTTTGTAACCCCCAAACGGGAAATTCATATCCCCGCCTTCGTCATAACAATTCACCCACACCGTCCCGGCGCGCAGGCGGCGGGCGCCTTCGTGGGCGGTGGTCAGGTTGCCGGTCCACAGGGCGGCTGCAAGGCCGTATTCGCTGGCATTAGCCAGCGCAATGGCTTCATCAAGCGTGTCAAAAGTCACCACCGAGAGCACCGGGCCAAAGATTTCTTCGGCGGCAATGCGGGCTTCCTGGCTATCCACCTCAAACACGGTCGGTTCAATGTAATAACCACCGGTTTCCTGCAGCACACGGTTGCCCCCGGTGACCAGGCGCGCTTCGCCGCGACCGGTTTCGATGTACGACAACACGCGGTCCAACTGGATGTTGTCGACAATCGCACCCATGGCCGTGTTCGGGTCCAGCGGGTTGCCAGGGCGCCAGCTTTTGGCTTTTTCCACCAGCTTGGCGATGAACTCGTCTTTGATAGAGCGATGTACCAACAAGCGCGAGCCAGCAGTACACATCTCGCCCATGTTGTAGAAAATGCCACCCGCTGCCGCGCTCACAGCGCGGTCCATGTCCGGGCAGTCCGGCATGACGATGTTGGCAGATTTGCCGCCCAGCTCCAGCCAGACACGTTTGAGGTTGGATTGGCCGCTGTGGGCCATCAGTTGCTTGCCCACATAGGTAGAACCCGTGAAGGCCAGGCAATCGACATCCATATGCAGAGCCAGTTGCTTGCCTGCATCACCAAAGCCGGGCAGCACGTTGAACACACCAGCGGGGATACCGGCCTCAAACGCCAGTTGAGCTACACGGATGGCAGATAACGGTGATTTCTCTGACGGTTTCAGGATCACGCTATTGCCGGCGGCCAGCGCCGGGCCAAATTTCCAGGCGGCCATCAGGATGGGGAAATTCCACGGCACGACGGCGGCGACCACACCAATGGCTTCGCGCGTGACCATGCCCACCAGGTGATGATCCACCGGCGCAATCTCGCCGCCAACCTTGTCAATGGCTTCGGCATACCACTGCACGCAGTAGGCCGCGCCGGGGACATCTACCGTGGTGGTGTCGCCAATCGGCTTGCCGGCGTCCAGGGTTTCCAGCAGGGCGATTTCTTCCATGTGCTCGTTCAAGAGCGCCGCCCAGCGCAGCATGATTTCCTTGCGTTTGCGCGGGTTCAGGCCGTTCCACACGCCTGCTTCAAAACTGCGGCGGGCGGCAGCAACGGCGCGGTCTACATCGGCTTGGCCACAATGGGCAACCTGGGTCAGCACTTTGCCGTCAATGGGGCTGACGCAATCAAAGGTCTTGCCGCTGGCGGCATCACTGAACTCGCCGTCAATGAAAGCACGGCCTTCAATCTTCAGTTCTGCGGCACGGGCTTGCCAGTAGGCCAGGTCTTTTTGCAGAGTCATGGTGGTGCTCCAGTCAGTGTCGGTTACGGGGCGTTTGCCCTTACATCAAATCTTTAAGGCGGTACCAGGCCATGGCCAGCACCAGTGATGGCGTGCGCAACATGGCGCCGCCGGGGAAATCCCGGTGTTTGAGCCGGGTGAAGATATCAAAGCGTTCGGCTTGACCAGCAATGGCTTCGGCCATCAATTTGCCGGCCAGCCCGGTTACATTCACACCGTGGCCAGAGAACCCCTGGGCAAAGTAAACGGTGCTGGAAAGACGCCCGAAATGCGGCGCGCGCGTCATGGTGATGTCCACAAAACCGCCCCAGGCATGGCTGATCTTGACGTCCGCCAATTGCGGGAACGTCTTGAGCATGTCAGCGCGCATGGCCTCCGCCAGGTTGGTGGGCTGCATGGTGGAATAGCTGACTTTGCCGCCCCACAAGATGCGGTTGTCGACCGTGGGACGGAAGTAATCCAGCGCAAACTGGCTATCGCAGATGGCGGCGCCAGCGGGCATGAGTTTTTCAAACCGTTCTTGAGGGAGCGGCTCGGTGGTAATTACATACGTGCCCACCGGCATGATCTTGCGGTCCAGCGCGGGTGAAAGCGTGTGGATAAAGGCGTTGCACGCCAGCACCACAAACCTGGCGTGGACTTCGCCTTGTGCGGTTTTGACCACGTTGGTCTGGCCCTGTTGCAAGGACTGTGCGCAACTACCTTCATAAATCCGCACACCTGCCGCCACGGCGGCGCGGGCCAGACCCAGGTTGTAGTTCAGCGGGTGCAAGTGGCCGCTGGCCTTGTCATTCAGGCCGCCCAGATAACGGTCAGAATCAATGAAGCGCTTCAAACCGGGCGCATCAATATATTCAAAATCGTGGCAGTTAAACCGTTTGGCGGCCTCTTCTTGCCAGGCCTTCAACTCAGCCACATGCCGTGGTTTGTTGGCGGCCGTCAGATAGCCGTCGCGCAAATCACACTCAATGCCGTGGCGCGCAACGCGGTCACGAATAATGGCAATGGATTCCACCCCCATGTCCCAGACGCGTTTAACGTCTTCGGGGGGCAAATCGCTGGCAAAGGTATCGATGCCGCAGGCGTAACCGGCAATCATTTGGCCGCCGTTGCGGCCGCTGGCGGCCCAGCCAATGCGGCCGGCTTCCAGCACCACCACCGAAAAACCCCGTTCCGCGAGGTTAAGCGCGGCGCTGATGCCGGTCAGACCGCCGCCAACGACGACGACGTCTGCATCCACGCGGCCAGTCAGGGCCGGATGACGCGTGTGGTCATTGGCGGTGGCGGCGTAGTAAGAGTCGATGTGCTCTGCGTTGGCGATCGGGGTGGTCATTTTTTCAGTTTCCGTGGTTTGGCGTTTCTGGTCTGGCTGTATTACCTGTTAGCGCCCGAGAGCGCGGTGTTTCACGATTGCTGGTGCACTACTTCGTTGTTCCCGGCCCTGGCCGCAGGTCTCACTACGATATCCGCAAGGGAGAGGAGGCCAATCCTGTTCCACTACCTCGTCATTCCGGCCTTGAGCCGGGATCCAGCCTGGCCGCCGCAGGGGGCCTTTGCTGGCTAAAGCCCAAAAACCTGAACATCTGTTAGCGCCTGCCGGCGCGGATTTGAAAAACATTTACATACCCGGGGTGCCGGGCCCACGTTACTTTTCTTTGCTTCGCCAAAGAAAAGTAACCAAAAGAAAGGCGACCCAGCCTGGCGGCCCTCCGGGCTGCCCTCAGTCGGTCGGGAGCCTTAGGTCTCCCTCCACTCCTTCGGCGCTTGGCTTTGACGGGGGGGGAAAGTCAAAAAC
>JASLES010000094.1 GCA_030151005.1 Silvimonas sp. | reverse complement strand
ACTTCCCGGCCAATATTGATTGAGAGCCCACTGTGACCGTCCGTACCCGTTTCGCCCCCAGCCCCACCGGTTTGCTGCATATCGGTGGCGTGCGCACTGCGCTGTTTTCCTGGGCTTATGCCCGCAAGCATGCCGGCACGTTTGTGCTGCGGATCGAAGACACCGACCTTGAGCGCTCCACACCGGAATCGGTCAAGGCCATTCTGGATGGCATGCACTGGGTTGAGCTCGATTACGATGAAGGCCCGTTCTATCAAATGCAGCGCATGGATCGCTACAAAGAAGTGATCCAGCAGATGCTGGCTGCCGGCACCGCGTATTACTGCTATTGCAGTAAAGAAGAACTGGAAGCCATGCGCGCCGAGCAGGAAGCACGGGGCGAGAAGCCGCGTTACGACCGTCGCTGGCGCCCACAGGAAGGCAAAACGCTGCCAGCAATTCCGGCTGATGTGAAGCCGGTGGTGCGCTTTATGAATCCGGTTGAAGGCGTGGTTGCGTGGGACGACCAGGTGAAGGGCCGTATCGAGATCAGCAATAACGAACTCGACGATCTGATCATCGCCCGTCCGGATGGCACACCTACCTACAACTTCTGCGTGGTGGTCGACGACTGGGACATGAAAATCACCCACGTCATTCGTGGCGATGACCATGTGAACAATACCCCGCGCCAGATCAACATCTTCAAGGCACTGGGCGCGACCTTGCCGCAGTTTGGCCATCTGCCGATGATCCACAATGATCAAGGTCAGAAGCTGTCCAAGCGCCGTGATGCGGTAAGCGTGGTGGATTACGACCAGGCTGGTTTCCTGCCGGAAGCACTGCTGAATTATCTGGCGCGCTTGGGTTGGGGGCATGGTGATGATGAGTTCTTCACCATGGAGCAATTTGTTGAGTGGTTTGACTTGAAAGACGTCAGCCCCAGCCCCAGCCGCTTTGATCGTGAAAAGCTGCTGTGGTTGAACGCTCAACACATCAAGGCCGCAGATAGCACCCGACTGGCTGCCCGCGTGGCGCAGTTCCTGGCTGAGAAGGGCGTTGATACAGCCGGCGGCCCGGCACTGGCCGATGTCTGCGCGCTGCTGAAAGACCGCTCGCAAACCCTGGTAGAAATGGCCGACCAGGCTGAGTACTTCTACCGCCCGCTGACCCCGTCGGCTGAAGTGGTAGAAAAGCATCTGACAGCAGATGACCTGACCCGTCTGGCCGCATTTGCGGCTGGCGCTGCGGCGCTTGCCACGTGGGATCAACCGACGCTGGGCCAGTTCATCAAGGATTTCGTCAAGGAACAGGGCGTGAAGATGCCGTTGGTGGGCATGCCGGTGCGCGCCAAGGTGCTGGGCACCACGCACACCCCGTCGGTGGATGCGGTGCTGGCCCTGTTGGGCCGTGAAGAAGTACTCAAGCGCCTGGCTGCTTGATTGTGAAAAAATGGCGTGCCGGATCAAACCGCACGCCATTTTTTTGTCTCTGCCCCCACTCTGGTCGCGCACACCATGAACCTCTCGCTTAAACAGAAAATCGGCCAGCTTTTGATGGTGGGTTTCGACGGTCTGACCCTCAACGACCATATTGAACATATGCTGCGTGAACGGCAGGTGGGTGGGGTGATCCTGTTTCGGCGCAATGTCGATCAGCCCATGCAGATTGCGGCATTGACGCGACGATTGCAGGAAATAAACGCAGAACACAGCAAACTGCCGCTGATGATCAGCATTGATCAGGAAGGCGGAATGGTGGCGCGCATTGAAAACGGCGTCACCCCTTTGCCATCGGCCCTGGCCTTTCGCAAGGCGGGCTCCGTGGCCGATTGTGAAACCTTGACCCGCTACGCCAATGAAGAGCTACGGTTGCTGGGTTTCAACGTCAATTTTGTGCCGGATGTGGACGTCAACAACAACCGCCGTAATCCAGTGATTGGCGTGCGGGCATTTGGCGAAACGGTGGACGAAGTCACCACCTGGAGCCTTGCCGCGCTACGCGGTGTCCGCGCCGCCGGCATGATTTCTGCCGCCAAACACTTCCCTGGGCATGGCGATACGGATGTCGATTCGCACCTTGGCCTGCCGCGCGTACCGCATGACCGTGCCCGGCTGGATGCCGTGGAACTCGCCCCGTTCCGCGCCGCCATCGCGGCAGGCGTCGATACCGTCATGAGCTCACACGTGGTGTTTCCTGCGTTTGAAGCTGACCCTGATACCCCGGCGACGATGTCCCATGCGGTGCTCACCGGTCTGCTGCGTGAAGAGATGGGTTTTAACGGCGTGCTGTTTACCGATTGCCTGGAAATGGATGCTATCGCCAAAGGGCCGGGCACTGTGGCGGGCGCCGTGGCCGCCTTCAAGGCCGGCGCCGACGTCCTGTTGATTTCGCACACCCAGACGCGCCAGGAGGGCTTTCTGGACGCGCTGGCGGACGCAGTCAGCCGCGGCGAGATCAGCGAATCCCGCATTGATGAGTCTGTGGCGCGTATTCAGGCGCTCAAGTCGCGCTACCCGTTGGCGTGGCGTGATTTGCCGATGGACCCAACCCCTTTACTGGCGCAACCCGCCGCGCTTGCTTTGTCGCAATCCGTGCATCAGCGCGCGGTGACGGTAGAAGGCACCCTGGTACCGCTGCAGGTGCAACAACCTGTTTTGCTGATCACAGTAGAAGTACGAGCGCGGACAGAGATCGACGAAGTTGAAGCCCGCCCTGATACGCTGGCTGCTCCGCTGATTGCAGCGGGCTTTACGGTGGAAGAAATCCGTATTCCGCTGGCTGCAACTGAAGCCGACCAGACGCGTGTATTGCACAAGGCCAGCACCGCAGCACAGGTGGTCATGGTCAGTTACAACGCAATTTTGCAACCAGCCCAGCAAGCGTTGATTGCGGCGTTGCCGGCCGAAAAACTGTGGCTGGTGGCCGGGCGTTTGCCCTACGATCTTGATCTGGCACCCGCAGCACAGGGCCGTTTGACGGTGTTTGCCAATCGCCCGGCTGCGCTGGCTGCCATTGCCGCACGTTTGCAGGCAGGCTAAGGCCAGATTTGAATGCGCCAGTTCATGCCATCTGGATATCTGGATGAACGCACTTCGACGATGGCGCTCTGATCGTTATACTGCAACTCTTTTGCGATTCGTGCGTTAGCTATTAACGTCTGTTTTTTCCACGACCCGCGTCGGCTCTGCCCGCGCTTTACCCAACGTTTTCGGGAATCTGTATGAAACGAATTCTGGCGCTGTGCCTGAGCGCACTGCTGGTATCGGTGACTGTCTACGCAGAAGACGCACCGCTGCCGTTTGATGATCCATCTTCCGCACCGCCCGCTGGCAAGACCCATGCGGCGCCTGCCGGCAAATC
>JASLES010000141.1 GCA_030151005.1 Silvimonas sp. | reverse complement strand
GTGGGCGTGCTGCTGACCGGCATGGGTGACGACGGCGCGCAGGCCATGCACCGTTTGCACGAGCAAGGGGGCATCACCATTGCTGAATCGGCTGAGAGTGCAGTGGTGTATGGCATGTCGCGGGCCTTGATCGAAATGGGTGGCGCAACGCATACGCTACCCGCATGGGCCATTGCAGACGCCCTGACCACCACATCACAACGAACAGGGCAGCCAGAATGCCACTAAAAAAACCGGCCACACCTGATCAACCCGGCGCCGTTGCCGTTGCGCCTGTTACGCCAACCGATCTGCTAACCCTGGTGCAACGCCTGCCGCAAACACATTCGCGTAGCGAACGCGAAGCCATGCTGCTAACGCTGATCAAGCAGGCTGACGAATCCATAGCCGAAGCCCTGGCCAGCAAGCTGGGCAGCGCGCCCGTCGGCCTGCGCAACGAGATCATCGATGCCCTGCGCGACATGGGCGGCCCAGCCCTGCAACCGGCGGCGCGATTGTTGCATCAGGACGACCCCAACCTGCGGATTTACGGCATCAACATTCTGGAGAACACGTGGCACCCGGCACTGGCCAACTGGATGGCAGAACTCATCGCGCGCGAGCCAGAGGTCAATGTGTGCGCTGCGGCCATAGAAGTGCTGACCGAGGTGGGCGACAGCAATCATGTGCCCTTACTGGAATCGCTGCGCCCGCGCTTTGCGCACTCGCCATTTATTAACACCGTGATTGACACCGCCGTCGCCAGGCTGGGCCACCATGACTGATCACAACCCTCAGTCAGAGGGGATTGTTATCAGCGATACGGATTTTGAGCGGTTTCGCGATTATTTCTATCGCAAGACCGGCATCGATTTCGAGTCTTCGCGCCGCTATTTTGTAGACCGGCGGTTGATTGAGCGGATTAGCGCGCTGGGGCTGGATTCGTTTCGCGACTACCTCATGCAACTGCACGACGGTCGCGAGCTTGAACATCTGATCAACATCATGACGGTGAACGAATCGTATTTTTTCCGGGAGGAGTACCAGTTTCGCTGCCTGGTGCAGTCGTTACTCCCTGAGATATTGCAACGCCGCCGGGGCAAGACCATTCGCATCTGGTCCATGCCGTGCGCCTCCGGCGAAGAACCTTATTCTCTGGCGCTGTACTTGACGCATTTCTGGCCAGACCTGGCCAATTACGATGTCGAGATCCTGGCCTCAGACATTGACACCGGCGCACTCACGGCAGCCCGCAGAGGCATTTACTCACCGCGCAGCCTGAAGTTGCTGCCACCCACGTTGCAAGAGCGCTATTTCGAGCCGATTGGCAACGAGCAGTACGTGCTGGATGACGATATTCGCGAATCCGTGGCGTTCTCTCATATCAACATCATGGAGGCAACGCAGATGGCGACCATGCCCCCGGTGGATGTCGTGTTTTGCCGGAACCTGCTGATTTATTTTGATGAAGTATCGCGCCGCGTTGCGGCGGCACATCTGTACCAGCAACTGGTGCCAGGCGGCTTTATCTGTTTGGGGCATTCGGAATCCATGAGCCGCATTTCATCGTTATTCAATGTCCGCAGATTTGACGATGCCATCGTCTACCAAAGAGGGCTGGAGGCATGAAACGAGTGCTGATCGTCGATGATGCGGCCACAGTTCGCCACTATCACCGGCAAGTACTGGAGGCTGCCGGTTACCAGGTTACTGACGCTGCCAACGGCCTGGAAGGGCTGGAAAAAGCGCTGATGGAACTGCCCGACCTGTTGCTGGCGGACGTCAACATGCCGCGTATGGATGGTTACTCTTTGCTGGCCGCATTGCGGGCCGAGCCCACCCTGGCCGCAATCCCCGTCATCATCATCACGACCGAAGCACTGGAACGGCACGAGCGCGAAGCCGCAGAGCATGGCGCCAATCTGTGCTTGCTCAAACCGGTGGCGCCAGAAGCGCTGGTGCAATATGCCGACTTGCTCACGGGAGGCGCCGCGTGAGCCCATTGCTCGCCGAATTTATTGTGGAATCGCGCGAGACCCTGGCCGAAGTGGAGGCCAGCCTTGCGCAGATGGATGGCCAGTCCCTGCCGCCCGAGACCTTGAACGCCTTGTTCAGGGCTGCGCACACCATCAAGGGCAGCGGCAGCCTGTTTGACCTGCCGCCCATCACGCAATTGACGCATGCCACAGAGACGCTCCTGACCGCCTTGCGTGACGGCAGCACCCATTTTTCTCCGGCGCTCACGCCCTTGCTGCATCGGGTTTTTGATCAACTAGGGCAATGGGTGGATGATCTGGCCGCCGCAGAAAACCTGCCCACAGAAGCTGAGGCCCAGGCGCAGATTCTGGTGAGCGACATCAGCCAGGTTTTACCGGAAGGCGCTCTCACCACAACCCGGCAGCAAGTCACCGTTGCCGATAAGGCGCCGTGGTTATCACAAAGTGCGCTTGCACCCCGGCTGGCTGCGTTCGCGCGGGCCGTGCAGGCTGGCTTGAGCAGCGTGTGTGCGGTGCATCTATCGGCGGATGCCCAGTGTTTTTTCTCCGGAGAAGACCCGCTCTTCCTGATTCGTGAACTACCGCAATTGCTGAGTCTGGACGCGATACCGCGCGACGCCGCCGCCGACAACCAGAAAGAGGCGATTGACCCGTTTATCTGCGACACAGACTGGCTACTGCTGTGCGGCGCGCCGGCAACGCAGATTCGCGAGGCACTGGCCGGCGCAAGTGGCGAGACACGCATCGCGCAAATTCCGCTACAGCACCTGGCAGCAACCGGACAAGACCCGGATTCGGGCAATGTGCTGGCCGGATTGATTACCCAACTGCAAACCAGGCCCGTCAGTGAGCACGCACTTGTTTTGCAGACCTGGCTAGAACCCGTCCTGGATGCCGAAAAGGTAGATCCGTTATTGCTAACCGCGCTGCCCTGGATGAAAGTGCTGCTGCAAGAACATGCAACCCACTGGATTTTGCCGGTACTTCAGACACTAAGCCCGCAGCACACCGCGCCAACGTCAGCACAGAAAGAACTCCCGCTGCCGGTGCGCACCGTGCTGGCGCAACAGTTAAAAATCCTTGAGGCTGGTGGTGCTCAGGACGCACTGGCCTCAGTTCTGCGAGTGACCCGGACCTGCCTGAAAACCGTGGATGTGCCAGCCGCACACGCAGCCATTGACGCACTGCAAACCGATGACCCCGCCGCGATCATGCAACTGGCGCAGATCATCCGCACACTGCTGGAGATCACGCCAGCCAACGCCGGCCTGAGCCCGACGGACGCCAGCGCGCCAGCGCCGGCAAGAACCACGGATGTCATCCGGGTCAACGCCGCGCAACTGGATCAATCCATCATGTTGCTCGATGAACTGCTGGTCACCCGCAACGCGCTGCTCACTCACATCCACGTGGATGCCGACGCCAATCTCAAGCTACAGATTGCGGCGCTGTCACGTCACATCGACGCGCTGTTTTTGACCTTGCGCGGCATGCGCATGGTCTCGCTGCAATTGCCGTTCCAGCGGCTGCGCCAGTTGACGCGCTCTTTGGCCGACAGCCTTGGCAAGCCTGTGGAACTGCACATAGAAGGTGACGATACCGTCGTCGATAAAACCATTGCCGACAGCCTGTTCGAACCGCTGGTCCATCTGATTCGCAACGCGCTGGATCACGGCGTGGAACTGGCCGAGGAACGGGTCAGTGCAGGCAAACCCGC
>JASLES010000139.1 GCA_030151005.1 Silvimonas sp. | reverse complement strand
GCCTGGTCGGTCAGCGTATAGGGCAAGCGACAGGCCTGCGAGCAATCGCCCCGGTTAGCGCTGCGGCCGGTATCTGCATGGCTGATAAAACATTGGCCGGAATACGCCACGCACAACGCACCGTGGATGAAGAACTCCACGGTGGTATCAGTCGGGAGTGCCTCTTTGACGGCGCGGATTTTATCCAGTGTCAGCTCGCGCGCCAGCACCACTTGCGAGAACCCGCTATCGGCCAGGAAACGCGCTTTTTCTGGCGTGCGAATGTCACACTGGGTCGAGGCATGCAGCTGGATGGGCGGCAGATCCAGATCCACCAGACCCATATCCTGCACGATCAGCGCATCTACGCCGGCATCGTAAAACTGGTGAATCAACTGGCGTGCCGGTTCCAGTTCTGCATCATGCAAGATGGTGTTGAGCGTGACAAAAATGCGGGCGTGATAGCGGTGGGCAAACTCCACCAGGCCGGCAATTTCGCTCACGGTATTGCTGGCGTTATGGCGCGCGCCAAAAGACGGGCCGCCGATATACACCGCATCCGCGCCGTGCAAAATCGCTTCCCGGCCGATTTCAACGGTCCTGGCAGGAGAGAGAAGTTCCAGTTGGTGCGGCAAGAGACTCATGGGTGTATCCGGGCAAGACAAACGAGGGTGCGAACTATAACAGAATCAAAGCCTTGGCGCGCCTTTGCGTAAAGTGGCAAGTGCCGGACGGCACCCGGTTCATCACCCTGGTTAGTTGTGTTCAGCAAAGGTTCATTCCGCCTGGCGGTGCCCAATGGACTGCGCACGATTTAGCAATTTCTGATATATTACAACGGCATAGAAGCGTCACCCGTTGCGATATGCCTCGTGGCATACCGGTCAACTGCTGACCGCCTGTTCTGACCGCGGCTCAACCCGTTGGTCTGCGCGCCAACAGCGCAATCCAGTTTCAATCTGTTTGATACCCGGTTACCCCGCCCGAGCCACCGCTGGCACGGGTTATCCGCTGTATTGCCAAGGGCTGCCCCGTTTATCCAGCGAGGCCTGGCGCTTTGGTTTTTTGCTTTTACGACTAACTCTGGAGACACAATGAAGTCGTTGCGTATGGGCCTCCTGGCCGCCCTGTCTTTTGCCGCTGTACTGGCGCACGCTGAAACCGGTGTGACCGATAGCGAAATCCTGATCGGCCAGTCTGCGGCACTTTCTGGCCCGGCTGGTGAATTGGGCAAGGGCGTCAACCGTGGCGCCAAGGCGTATTTCGACTGGGTGAACCAGCACGGCGGCGTGAACGGTCGCAAGATCAAACTGGTGGCACTGGATGACGGCTACGAGCCGGATCGCACTGCTGCCAACACGCAAAAGCTGATCAAGGATCAGGGTGTATTTGCCCTGTTTGGTTACGTCGGCACGCCGACCTCCAACGCAGCGTTGCCGCTGATCAACCAGACCGGCATTCCGTTTGTGGCCCCGTTTACCGGCGCAGAAGGCCTGCGTAACCCGGTGAACCGCAACGTGTTCAATATCCGCGCCAGCTATCATGATGAAGCCGAAGAAATTGCGGATTCCATGAAAAAGATGGGCATGCAGAGCATCAACGTGTTCTACCAGAACGATGCCTACGGCCAGGCCGGTTTGAAAGCCATGCAAGAAGCCGCCGCCAAAAACGGTATCAAGATCAACGCCACCGCCACTGTGCAGCGTAATAGCTCGGACGTGAAAAAAGCTGTGGATGAACTGGTGGTGAAAAAGCCGGCCAGCGCGGTCTTCATGGTGACGGCATATACCTCCAGTGCGGCGTTCATTACTGCCGCCCGTGCCCAGAACTTTATCGGCCCGTTCTACAACGTGAGCTTTGTCGGTACCGAAGCCCTGATCAATGCGCTCAAGCATGACGGCTCTGGCGTGATCGTCTCCCAGGTGATGCCATCGCCGTACAACCCGATCAAACCGGTGACGATTGACTACGTGAAAGCGCTGAAAGCCGCAGGTGTAGACACCGTGGATTACCCCAGCCTGGAAGGCTATATTGGCGCACGCGTGCTGGTAGAAGGCCTCAAGCGCTCCGGCAAGGCCCTCACCCGCGAAAAACTGATCTCGTCGATGGAAGAACTGCGTGACTACGACCTGGGCGGCTTTCGCGTGAAGTTCTCCTCTGGCAACCATGAAGGCTCCAGCTTTGTGGACCTGATCGTGATCGACAAAGACGGTCACGTGCATAGCTGATTGTGGTTGATGGCATGACAAAAACGGCGCCGTGTGGCGCCGTTTTTTATGTGGGCTGCAAGCCGGATGACGCCGGAGCAGTTGCAGTTGGGGTTGCAGTTGCAGTTGCAGTTGCAGTTGCAGTTGGGGTTGAGGTTGCTTTTGTTTTTCTTCCCCGTTAAAGCCCAGCGCCGAGGGCGTGGAGGGAGACCTTAGGCTCCCGACCAACCGAGGGAAGCCCGAGGGCCGCCAGGCTGGGGTCGCCTTTCTTTGGTTACTTTCTTTGGCGAAGCAAAGAAAGTAGGGTGCTCCGGCCACCGCCGGTATCAAATGCCTTTCAAAACCTGCGCCGCAAGGCGCTAACAGCGGTTCGTGTTTCGAGCCAACCGTGGTGGATTGTCGCTACCACTCCGAATCCACCCTACCGGCACTTTGGCCCGCAGCGCCACGTTCCTCACCCATAAAATTCCGATGGCGCCACGCCAAAGTGCCGCCTGAACATCGCCGCAAATGCACTCTGGCTGGTATAGCCATGATCCAGCGCCACCGTCACAATTTTCTCCCCATGCGCCAGCCGTTCCAGCG
>JASLES010000031.1 GCA_030151005.1 Silvimonas sp. | reverse complement strand
GCGGCAACCTGCACGATGTTGCGCAGCTGACCATCATTGTGCGCGGCCGCAATGACCCACCCGTGGCCGCCAACGATAGCGGGCTGGCCGTCGAGGCCTCTGGCCTGAATAACGCCACCCCGGGTGTCAACCCGACAGGCAACGTGCTCACCGCCGCAACCGACCCGGACAACGGGGACATTCTGGCGGTGACCACACTTCACACTGGCGGCCCCGGCTCAAACGCGCCACCCGTGACCGCAGGCACACCGTTGCAGGGTGAATACGGTTTGCTGGTGCTGAACGGGGACGGCACCTGGACCTATGAGCTCGACAATAACTTGCCGGCCGTCCAGGCGTTGCGCACGCCGTTGCAGACGCTGACCGAGCAATTCACCTTTGTCGTCTCCGACCAATGGGGGCTCACCGACTCCGCCACGTTGACCATTGTTATTTCTGGCCGGAACGACACCCCCGTTGCCGTAAACGACACCGGCACAGCAACCGAAGCGGGCGGCGTCAACAACGGCACCCCTGGGGTTAACCCAACCGGCAACGTACTGGCCAATGATATTGATGTGGATAGCGCCGCCAATGGCGAAACCAAAGCCGTGGATACCTTCAGCAACAGTAACGGCACCAGCGCCAATGCCGGCAGCACGCTGACCGGCACCTATGGTTCGTTGACGCTCAATGCCGATGGCAGCTACCAGTACGTGGTGGATAACAACAACGCCACTGTACAGGCGCTACGCCCAGGCAGCACACCACTGACCGAGGTCTTTACTTACCAGATGCAGGATGCCGACGGTGCGCAATCCGTAGCACATCTGACCATCAGCATTCAGGGCGCCAATGACAACCCGGTGGCGCACGACGATACCAACGTTGCCACCGACCAGACTCCTGCACCGCAAGCCACCGGCAACGTTTTGCCCAACGATACGGATGTGGACGCCGGCGACCGGCTCACCGTTGTCGGCATCCATACCGATGGCAAAGACGTACCAGGAACCACCGGCACCATCGGCCAGCCCATTGCTGGCCATTACGGCACGCTCACGCTCAAGGCAGACGGCAGCTACAGCTACGTGATCGACATGACCAATCCGGATGTGCTCAAGGCGGCCGGGGCAGGGCAGGTATTGCATGACACATTCACGTATACGGTCAGTGATCAGGCCGGCGCAACCGACCAGGCCCTTTTGACGATTAACCTGGATATTTCGGCCCCGTACATCCCGCCGTCACCGCCCATTGATGTGCTGGGAGCCGGCCCGAATGGCACCACGTCTTACTACGAGCCGGCACGCAACATCCCGGTACGCAATCTTGACCCGGTGGTGTTTGTGACGCCGGTGGTGCAGCAAACAGAACTGGTCCAGACGGTCTCGGCCTGGGAGGCAGACGGCAGCGACTTGCGCATGGGCGGCCAACCCACGCCTATCAGCCCCTCTATTGGTGCCGGTCTGGGTGTGATTCCGGGCCTGTACGTCACCAACAGCGTACGCGACAGCAGCATTGAAAATGCGGAGAACGACGCCTGGGTCATGGGCCGGCACAGCCGGATTGATCTGACTGCAGACGGTTTGTTGAGCGACCCGTCGCTATTTGCTGTCGGCAGCCATGACCTCACACGTAATGCGCCCGCTGCGCCCCCCGCTCCAGCGCATCCGGCTCATCCATCGCATCCGCACCCCAAACATGCCACCCCCAAAGTGGCGCAAGGCTTCAAGGCGCAATTGCAAGCTGCCGCACCAGCGTTACCCCCCATTGAGTCCCTATTACATGAACCCGTCGAAAGCGAGGCATGATCAAGGAGCCCTTATGTTGAAGCCCCCCGCCACGCTAACGCTGGTCCTTGGCAGTAGCTTGTTGCTGGCCGCATGTTCGTCCATGCAACCCAAGCCTGCCACGGCCGATGAAATGCGTCAGCGCGTCATTGACGACCAGGTCAAGATGTACGCCGACCAGGAACCAGTGACCGGCCCCATCACCTTTTACGACGCCGCCGCCCGTGCACTGAAATACAACCTGGACTACCGCCTGAAACTGATGGAAAGCGCGCTGGCGGCCAATATGCGGGATGTCTCCGCCTACGAAATGCTGCCCAAACTGGTGGCCTCGGCCGGCTACAACCAGCGCAGCAACGATTCTGGCGGCACATCGATCGGCATTGAAGACAGACAAGTCAGCTTGCGGCCATCCACCTCGGAACAGCGCTATCACACGCTCGGTGGGTTAGGGCTGAGCTGGAGCCTGCTGGATTTTGGCGTTGCCTATTACCGCACCCAGCAAAAGTCTGACCAGATTTTGATGGCGGAAGAACGCCGTCGCAAAGTTGCGCAGAACGTCTTGCAGGATGTCCGCAACGCCTATTGGCGGGCTTTGGGCGCACAACGCTTGAAGCCAGAAGTGGATCAACTGTTACAGCGCACCCAAACCGCACTGGCCGCCGCCCGCGAGGCAGAAAAGAAAGGCTTGCTGCCACGCCAGGAAATTCTGGCTTATCAGCGTGCTTTGCTTGATTCCATTTCATTGCTCACCGTCCGCCGCCAGGATCTGGAATTTGCCCAGTCTGAACTGGCAGCACTGATGTCGCTGCCCCCGGGCTCGCCCATGATCCTGGCCGATGAACAGGAAGCCAGCTTGCCCGACATGAACGTCAGCGAGAACAAGCTGGAAATGCTGGCCATGGAACACCGCCCGGAAATCATGGAGGAGTGGTATCGCAAACGGGTGAACGAGAACGATCTGAAAATTGCCAAGGCGCAACTGTGGCCCAACGTCGGGCTGGACTGGAGCGGCCAGTACGATTCCAACCAGTACCTCTATAACAACCAGTGGTCCCAGGTCGGGGTGCAGGTCTCTATCAACCTGCTCAAGCTGCTGCAATACCCGGCTTTGAACGCCGAACAAGATGCACAAGGCCGCACGGATGACATGCGCCGCATTGCGCTCTCTATGGCGATTTTGACGCAGGTGCGCGTCGGCAACCTGCGCTATCGGCTGGCCCGCGAAGAAATGCAGTTTGCGGATGAAAGCCTGCGCGTTGACAGCAGTTTGCTGGACTACGCCCGTGCCGCCAAAACCACCTCGTTTGGATCTGAACTGGAAGTCATCCGCGCCGAAGGGCGCTATCTGCTGTCGCGTTATCAAAGGGAAGCCGCGTATTCAGACGCCCAGGCTGCCTGGGGCCGTTTGTATAACTCGGTTGGTTTCGACGTATTGCCGGATTCCATAGAAAAAGATGACATCAAAACGCTCGCTCAAGCCATCAAGACAACCATCAATGCAACGCCGCAACTTCGTTCTGACATCGCCGAAAAAGCCGTGCCCCACGCCGTGGACGCCTCTACGCCTGCAGCCCAATAAATGGCGCTGGCTGGCACTCCTGGCTGCTGTGGCGTGCTCTGCCAGCCTGGCGGCCACGGCACCGCCCAAAGCACCAGAAACATCAGATGACATCCGGGTGCTGCTGGCGCCACGGCTGGAAACCACCTTGTCAGCCCAAATGAACGGCACGCTGAACGACTTGCATCTGACCCTGGGCAAACGGGTAGGCAAGGGCACTGTGCTGGCCCAGCTTGATTGCGCTGAAGTCCAGGCCCGCGCCAATGTCGCCAAGGCTGAACTCAATATGGCGCGGCAAAATCTGGCGGCAAAAAAGAGTTTGCAGCAATTGAACGCTGCCGGAGACATTGAGGTCGCCACCATGCAGACCGAGGTGGAAAAAGCCAACGGCGCACTTGCACTTTCCACGGCACAACTGGGCTACTGCAAAGTGCTGGCCCCGTTTGCCGGGCGGGTAGCCAAGGTGTACGTCAAACCCTATCAGACGATCAGCGCCGGCACGCCTCTGGTTGATCTGGTCAGCGATGGCCCGTTGAAAGTACGGCTGAATGTGCCCTCCACATTGATGCCCAAACTCAAACCAGGCATGCACCTGACCGTCAACATTCATGAAACCGGCAAGAGTTACCTGGCCCGCATCAGCGCCGTGAACTCCCGCGTGGATGCCGTGGCGCAAACGGTGGAACTTGAAGCACAACTGGATAAAGAGAGCCCGGAACTGATCGCGGGCATGAGCGGCACAGCCAGTTTTGCCGATACCCCATGAACGCGCCGACACCTGCCACCACCAATCTGCCTCACCCGCAGTTGTTGCTACACCTGGACGCATTGCGTGACCGTGCCATGGCGGCAGAGTCACTCAATGCGCTGGCCTTTACCATGGCCAACGATCTGTATGCCTTGCTGCATTTCCGGCAGGCCGTCGTGTTTGCTGAACAGGGCACCCGGCTAGAATTACTGTGTATCTCTGGCCTCGCCAAACCGGCGGAAGACTCGCCGTATCTGGTCTGGCAGAGCCGCACTTGTCGCTGGCTGGCCGCCCGCATCACCACAGATCAACCAGAATGGTTAGCGCGGGAGTCGCTGGATTTACCCCCCGACATGGCTGACGGTTGGGCCGAATGGTGGCCCGCCGGCGTGTGGTGCGTCCCGATACAAAAGCCTGGTGAAAAACGCCTGGGTTTGCTGTTTGTGCTACTGGACGAGCCCCCCGCCCTGGCACTGGAAGACCTCTTGCAGGGTGTGCGCCAGACTTGGGCCTACTGCTGGTCGGCCTTGACCCGGCAACAACGGCACTGGCGCTGGCTGCCCGGCCGCAAACAGGCATTGATTGGCCTTGCGGTGCTGGGTGCGCTGCTGTTGATACCGGTACCGCAAACCGTGCTGGCACCCGCAGAAATCATCTCCAGCGATGCGCAGGTCATCAGTTCGCCCATTGATGGCGTGATCGCCCGCATGGCCGTACGCCCCAACCAGCCCGTGGCCGAAGGTGATTTGCTGTTCACGCTGGATGAAACATCCCTGCGCAGCCGGGTAGAGGTGCTCACCCGGCAAGTAGCCGTGGCGGATGCCGAACTCCTCTCTGCCAGCCAACGGGCGTTCGACAATCCGCAAAGCAAAAGCGACCTGACCGTACTGGCAGGCACGGCGCAACAACGCCGCGCAGAACTGGCGGCGGTGGCGGCGCAGCTTGATCGCACCCAGGTAGTGGCGCCAGAGGCTGGCGTTGCTGTCTTTAGCGACCCCAACGACTGGCTGGGCAAACCGGTGCAAACCGGCGAGCGCATTCTGCAACTGGCCGACCCCACCCGACCGGCCATCCTGATCCAGCTGGCGGTGGCAGATGCCATTGCGCTGGAACCTGGCGCTGAAGTCACGCTTTACCTCACGGCTTACCCGCTGGCGCCCTTGCACGGCAAGATTCTGCAAACCAGCTACCAGGCCAGAACCGGGGATGACGGCGTGGTGGCCTACCGCCTGCTGGCCAGCATTGATGGCAAACCGGCACATGCCAGACTGGGCTTGCACGGCACGGCCAAGCTGTACGGGCAAAAGGTCAGCCTGGGTTACTACCTGCTGCGCCGTCCACTGGCGGCCGCCCGCGCCTTTACGGGTTGGTAAATGGAACTCGACCCCACGCTGCCGTTTCCGCCACTGCGCGAAGACCTCAAGCTGGTCGAGGCAGCCACCGGCAAAGATGGTGAACCCAGTTGGGTCATCCAGGACACCGTGTTGAACCGCTTCTACCGCATCGGTTGGCTGGAGTTTGAATTTCTGCTGCGCTGGGCCATGCCACCGGCGCAAATCTGTGACGACATTGCGGCCCAGACTGCGCTGCAGCCAGATCTGGAGCAAATTGCCGGTTTTCGCCAATTTCTGGAACAACATCAATTGTTACGGCCAACCGCCACAGGGCTGGCCCGACTGCAACAACGGCAAAGCGCTCACGGCGGCCTGAGCTGGCGTTGGTTTTTGCATCACTACCTGTTTTTCCGCATACCGCTACTGCACCCGCAAGATGTGCTGACCCGCCTCGTGCGGCATCTGGGCTGGGTGTTTACGCCCTTTACAGCCGGCCTTGTGATCGCGCTGGGGTTACTGGGCGTGATGCTGGCCTTGCACCAGTGGGATACGTTCTCCGCCGCCGTGGTGGAGTCCTTTTCTGTTAACGGCTTGCTGAGCTTTGCCCTGGCACTGGCCTTTGCCAAAGCCATGCACGAACTGGCCCACGCGCTGGTCGCCACCCGGTTGGGTTTGCGGGTAGCA
>JASLES010000017.1 GCA_030151005.1 Silvimonas sp. | reverse complement strand
CTCACCGTGCAGCAACAGCCTTCGCTGCCATCACCCGCTTGATCCGCGCCGCCCGCAAGCGCTCCGCAATATTGGGCACCAGCACGGAAGACAGCAGCAGCAAGCCCGTCACAATCGTCAACACCTCGCTCGATACGTCATACAGCGTCAGTGCGTTTTTCAGTACGCCAATGATCAAGAGCGACAACAACACGCCCACCAGTGAGCCCTTGCCGCCAAAAATGCTCACCCCGCCAAACAGCACTGCCGCGACGACCGAGAGTTCAAACCCTTCCCCGTTATCCCCCCGCGCGCTAGAGAAACGCAGGGTGTAGATGATCCCGGCCAGTGCGCTCATGAAGCCGGACATGACAAACAGTTTGATCTTGGTGCGGGCAACGTCCACGCCCGAGAAATGCGCGGCGGTCTGGTTACTGCCAATGGCGTAAAGGCTGCGGCCAAAGGCGGTGGATTGCAGCAATACGGTGAAGCCAATGGCCGCAATGATCACAAGGATGAAAGGTTGCGGCAGAAAGCTATCGCCCACGGTGCTGATGCCAAAAGTGGTCCAGTTGGCCGGAAAGTCTGCAATGGCCTGATCACCCAGCAGCAGGTAAGAGAACCCGCGAAACATGGCCAGCGTGCCGATGGTGATCGCCAGTGAGGGCAAGCCCAGCCGAACAATCACCAGTCCATTGAAAAGACCGGCCAGAATACCGGCCGCCAGCACCAGCACCACCACCAGCGGCATGGGCAAGCCCATATGCCAGAGCACGCCCATCAAGGCGCTGGACATACCCATGACCGAGGCGACGGACAGGTCGATCTCTGCCGCGACGATGATCAGCGTCATGGGCAATGCCATCAGGGCGATTTCCGTGAAGTCCGCCAGCAAATTGGACAAATTGGCTGCGCCAAGGAATTCAGGCGACAGACCACGCCCCAGGCCCAGCGACATGATCAGCACAACGCAGAGCATGGCTTCCCAGGTAAATCGCAGGTTCAGTTTTTGCGGTGTGGCCATGGGTGTTCCCTTTGCTGAATGTGTTGCTACTTCGTCATTCCGGCCTTGAGCCGGAATCCAGTTGTAATCACCTGCGCCTCAGGCGCTTGCCCTGCTATGTGGTTTTTCAGGATTCCCCGGCAAGCCCGCCTGTGGCGGCCATACTGGATTGCTGCATTCGCCGGAATGACGAGCCAGTGAGAGGCATGCCTTCTCATCCTCGCCACTTTCCCAATCAATCAACCCAGTTCCCGCTTCTTCATTGACCACTTGGCAATCCGCCGGGACAACAGCGTGTCACTCACAATCGCCAGCACAATCAGCGCGCCCTGGATGGCCAGTTGCCAGAAAGAGGACACCCGCAGCACCACCAGCGAGATATTGATCACGCCCAGCAACAGCGCGCCCAGCGTGGCGCCCCACACATTGCCGACGCCGCCGGTAATCGCCACGCTCCCCACCACCGCGGCGGCCACCACTTGCAACTCGATACCCTTGCCGGTGCTGGCATCCACCGTGCCAAAACGCGCCAGCCACAACACACCGGCCAGACCCGCCAACGCGCCAGAGAGCAAGAAACCGGTAAATACGCGGCGATTGACGCGGATGCCGGCCAGCGTGGCGGCTTCCGGGTTAGAGCCAATGGCATAAAACTCTCGCCCGCCACGGAAAAACTTGAGGTAGTACCCCACGCCCGCCAGCACCACGGCGGCGATGATGACCAGGATCGGCAAGCCCAGCACGTTACCGGTGGCAATGTGTGAGAACCCGTCCGGCAAACTGGTGGCGTTGATCTGCCCACCGTGCACCCAGGCGTAATCAATGCCGCGAAAGATATAGAGCGTCGAGAGCGTGGCCACCAGAGACGGCACGCGGCCAAAGGTCACCAGCGCGCCATTGACGCAGCCTGCGGCAAGGCCAATCAACACGCCGGCGACAATCGCCAGCGGTACCGGCAAACCGGGGATCGCCATAAACAGACTACCCACGGCATACGCGGTAACGCCCAGGGTGGAGCTGACCGAGAGATCGATATGGCGCATCAACATCACCACCGTCATACCGGCGGTCAGGATGGCGGTAATGGCCACGTTCAGCAGCACATCCCGCGCGTTATGCCAACTCAGGAACGCCGGTTCAGCCAGGCCAGTACCGACAATCAGCAGCAACAGCACCACCAGCAACGTGCTTTCCCGGTTGCGGGCCAGCACCAGAAACCAGCGCTGGCGTTCCGGCGTGGGGTGGGTGGCGGCAGGCGCCAGGCTTGGGCTGTGTTGGCTCATGAAGGTTGTACTCATGCTGCTTTCCTGGAGGCGGGATCAGTCTGGCCCAGCGCGGCGGCCATAATGCGTTCTTCATTGGCCTCACTACGCGGGATATCCGCCGTGATGCGGCCTTCATGCATGACCAGCACACGGTCGGCCATGCCCAGCACTTCGGGCAGTTCGCTAGAGATCATCAGCACGGCCATACCTTCTTTCACGAGGTCTGCCATGGTCTGATAGACCTCCGCCTTGGCCCCGACGTCGATGCCGCGGGTGGGTTCATCAATGATCAGTACACGCGGATGGGTGGCCAGCCATTTGCCCAGCACCACCTTTTGCTGATTACCGCCAGACAAGGTGCCCGCCGGGGCATCGACGGTGTGCGCCTTGAGCTTGAGTTTGCTGCCCCACTCCGTGGCCAGATCACGTTCTGCCTTGCCCGAGATCAGCCCAAAATGAACCAGCTTGTTGAGTACGGTCAGCGAGGTATTGCGGGCAATCGGCATATCCAGCGCCAGCCCCTGCTGGCGGCGGTCTTCAGGCACCAGCGCCACGCCCGCCCGCACGGCGGTGGCCGGTTTACCTAGTTTGAGCTTGTGGCCCATCACGTGGACTTCACCGCTATCTACCGGATCAACCCCGAAAATGGCGCGGGCGACTTCGCTACGGCCAGCGCCAACAAGGCCGGATAACGCAACAATCTCGCCCTGGCGCACCTCAAACGAGATATCGCGGAACACGCCAGTGCGCGACAAACGCCGCACCGACAAGCCCACTTCACCCGGTGCAACGTCTGCCTTGGGGTAGTACGTGGACAGATCCCGCCCGACCATGCGGGCGACGATGCTGTCGTGATCCATCTCGCTGGTCAGTGCAAAATGCACCGCCGCGCCATCGCGCATGATGGTGACGCGCTGGGTCAGGCGGAACACTTCTTCCAGTCGGTGCGTGATAAACAGAATGGCGACATTGGCGGTGCGCAGACGCTCGGCAATCGCAAATAGCCGCTCTACTTCTGGCCGCGACAGGGCGGCCGTGGGCTCATCCATGATCAGTACATTGGCGTTGAGCGACAGCGCCTTGGCAATCTCCACCACCTGCTGATCGGCAATCGACAAACCGCGCACCAGTTGCGTGGCCTTCAGCGTCACGCCCAGCGACACCAGCATTTCTTGCGTCCAGCGGTTCATCTCGTCGTAACGGATACGGCCGAGGCGATCGAGCGGCTGGCGGCCCATATAGATGTTCTCGGCAATCGAGAGATCCGCAAACAGCGTGGGTTCCTGGTAAATCACCGCAATGCCGGCTTCCAGCGCGTCTGACGGCCGGGCAAAGTGACGTTGTACGCCATCAATGACCAGCGTGCCGGTATCGGGCTTGTGGACGCCGGCCAGGATTTTGACCAGCGTGGACTTGCCCGCACCGTTCTCGCCCAGCAAGGCGTGGACCTCTCCGGGATACAGGGAAAGGCAGCCATTGAGCAGCGCCTGGACTTCGCCAAAGGCCTTGCTCGCACCGCGCAGTTCCAGCCGGGGCATAACGGGTTGATCGCTCATTGCCTGGTCCTTGTCGTTAGTCACAAGCGGTAAACCCGCTCGGCATTCATCCGGAACAACTGCGCTTTTTCAGAATTACTCGCACCGCCCACAATCTGCGCAAACGCCTGCCACACTGCGGCGTAGTTGCTATACAGCTTGTCTACGGGGAAATTTGAGGCAAACATGCAGCGATCAGCGCCAAACGTGTCGATAACCTGCAAAACATAAGGACGCATACTTTCCACCGTCCAGTGGTGGTCAAACATACCCAGACCGCTGATTTTGACCGTGACGTTGGGCAGCGTAGCCAGCAGCGCCAGACCATCGCGCCAGGCAACCCAGCCCGCCACGTGATCCCGATCCACAAACATGCCGGCGTGGTTGAGCACAAAGCTCACATCCGGGTTGTCTCGCGCCAATGCAGCGGCAGCGTGCATTTGCGCTGGATATAACTGCATGTCAAAACTCAGGCCGTATTTGGCCAGCAACTTGAAATTGCGTTGCCACGTGGGCTCTTGCATGAAATGGCGGCCAACGTAGTCGTACAGCGGGTTGGCGTGCACGTTCAGAATCTGCCGGATGCCACGCATGGCGTGACTTTGGCACTGCGCGGCCAGCAAGGCCTCGACATCCGGCTGGCTGAAATCGGCGTAGCCCACAATGCCAATCTTGAGCCCGCCAGCTTCATCCGCTTGCGCTTGAACCCATTGCGTTTCTGCCAGCGGGTCTGCCGCAATGGCTTCAATGTGCACTGCCTTGAGTACCTGTACAGCCTCGCCCGCATCGGCCAGCAAGTCGGCTGGTGCATACCGTTTCTTCACGGGTGTCACATCTCCGTTAAAACCCACGGCGTCGCTTTCCATCCACGGATAGCGCAGCGTGCCGGGGGCCCAAAGGTGGACATGTGGATCAACAACCTGAAGCGTCATGTTGCGGCCTACTCCATGTAGAACACAGGCGTCAGCGCCCATTGCTGCGGTTTGTGATCAGGCTCGGTGGCCATGATGTCGGCCATGTAATCCCACCAGCGGCGCATAACCGGCAATTGCGGCAGGTCTGCCATGCGGTGGTCATCCGTGGCTTTGAGCACGGCAAACAAAGCGTGCGTCGATTCATCCAGAAAAATGTGGTAATCGCTGATCCCGGCGGCTTTCAGCGCCACGACCAGCTCCGGCCAGATTTCATCGTGCCGGCGCTGGTATTCGGCCGCCTTGCCCGGGTGAAGCTGCATGCGAAAAGCGTGGGTTTGCATGGTTGCTATCCAGATATTGATCAGCTATTGATCTGATCACAAAGCTGCACTGGCAAGGCGCCACGGGCGCAGACAGTACGGGCGCAACGCAGCCGGCGCTGCTTTGTGGGCGGATCACTGGAGGTTCACAAAGAGACCGCCATCTACCAGCAACGACGCCCCCGTGACATACGCCGCCATATCCGACGCCAGGAACACCACCGCGCCGCCGATATCTTCCGGCTGACCCATGCGACCCAGTGGAATACGTTTGTTGAAGTACGCCACTTTTTCCGGGTCGGACAGATCGTCCTTGTTAATGTCAGTCAGGATCGTGCCCGGCATGACCGAGTTACAGCGGATGCCATATTTGCCCAGCGCAATGGCCGTCGATTGCATCAGCGAATGCACGCCAGCCTTGGTTGGTGTGTAGTGGGTTTGATACTCGCCCCCCACCAGCGCGCTGATTGAACTGATCGCGATGATGGCACCACCCCGCCCTTGTTCTTTCATGCGGTTGGCTGCGGCTTGTGTCACGTAAAACGCACCGTGCAGGTTCACTTCCATGGTGCGCTGGAAGGTTTCCAGCGGCATATCCAGAAAACCATGGAACGGGCAAATACCGGCATTGCTGACCAGTACGTCAACACCACCAAAGTTTTCCACAGCGGCTTGTACCAGCAACTGCGCGGTTTGCGGATCAGCCACATCGCCTTCCACCGCCACCACACCACGGCCCAGGGCCTTGATGTCAGCGATGGTTTCATCGGCATGGCTGTGATGACTGACCACCACATTTGCACCGTGCTGCGCACAAGCCACCGCCACAGCGCGGCCAATGCCGCGAGAACCACCGGTGACGATGACGGTTTTGTCTTTTAGAAGCATGTGTTTCTCCAGCTATCTCATCGCCAGTCAGATCAGTGCTCGTAGGGCCGCACCAGCTTGCATTCCGGGTTCAGGCGCACGCCAAAGCCCGGTTTGTCCAGCGCCGAGGCAGAAATCCGCCCGTTTACCGGCACCGGTTCATCCAGCAGTAGCGGGTTGAACATCGGCACGACCTGGTCCGCCTTGGGCGCCATCATCAAAAACTCGGCAAACGGGCTGTTATGGCGGGTAATCACAAAGTGGTAGCTGTACACGGAAGAGCCATGCGGCACGACCAGCACGTTATGGGCATCGGCCAGTGCAGAAATCTTGATCAGTTCGGTGACGCCACCGCACCAGCCCACATCTGGCTGGATGATGTCGCAGCAACCCATTTCCATCAGCAGACGGAAACCCCAGCGCGTCGCTTCGTGTTCACCCGTGGTCACCAGCATGCCTTCAGGCACGTTGCGACGTAGCTCCGCGTAGCCCCAGTAATCGTCTGGCGGCAGCGCTTCTTCTATCCATTTCAGGCCGTATTGATGGGCTTTGGTCGCCAGTTTGGTGGCGTAGTTGGTATCCAGGCTCATCCAGCAATCAAGCATCAACCAGAAGTCGTCGCCCACGCGGTTGCGCATGTCTTCGATCATGGCCAGGTTCTTTTTCAGGCCTTCTTCGCCTTCGGCCGGGCCGTGATGCAGCGGCATCTTGCCGCCAATAAAACCCATCTCTTTGGCAAGGTCTGGCCGCGCGCCAGTGGCATAAAACTGCAGTTGATCGCGCACCGGGCCGCCCAGTAACTGGTGAACGGGCTCGCCACGCACTTTGGCCAGCAAATCCCACAACGCCAGATCAACCCCGCTGATGGTGTTGATCACCACGCCCTTGCGGCCGTAATACAGCGTGGCGTTGAACATCTGGTCCCACATCTTTTCGATGTCGGTGACTTTCTGGCCTTCAATGAATCGCGCGAGGTGTTTTTCCACGATGTACGCACCAATCTCACCGGCCGTGGTCACGGCAAAACCGACTGTACCGTCACTGGCTTCAATCTCGACCACCAGCGTGCCCAGCACGTTGATGCCAAACGACTGGCGGCTTTGGCGGTATTGCTCGTACTTGCTCATCGGCGTGGCAATGTGGTCATCGATCCAGTGGCCGCCGCCCTGGTCGTGGTAATCCGCCCCGCCGCCGCGCACGGTATAAGCGCGGATCTGCTTGATGGTTGGCATGCTCATAACACGAATCCCCTGGTCAGTACGTGGCACGGCCACCAGAAATGTCGATCACGCCGCCGGTCGTAAACGAGCAGTCTTCAGAACTCAGCCAACCAATCAGCGCGGCCACTTCGTTCACCTGCAAAAAGCGCCCCATGGGGATTTTGCTGAGCATGTAATCAATATGCTGCTGGCTCATCTGATCGAAGATTTCGGTCTTGGCCGCCGCGGGCGTAATGCAATTGACGATCACATTTTTGGTCGCCAGTTCTTTGCCCAAAGACTTGGTCAAACCAATCAGACCGGCCTTGGAGGCGCTGTAATGTGATGCCGTCGGATTGCCCTCTTTGCCAGCGACCGAGGCCACGTTAACGATGCGGCCATAGCCGTTTTCCAGCATTTTCGGGATCACCGCGTGACATACCAGGAACGGCGCCACCAGGTTGACCTCAATCACCCGCGCCCAACCTTTGGGGTCCAGCTCCCAGGTCAGGCCGTTGCCACCGGTAATACCGGCGTTGTTGACCAGAATGTCGATCTTGCCGTGTGCGCTGACCGTGGCTGCGGCAGCGGCGTTAACTGCGGCGGCATCGGTCAGATCCAGCGCGTGCACGCTGACTTTGCCCAGTTTCGAGAGTTCTGCGGCGGCTTGATCCAGCCGGGCGGCATCGATATCCCACAGCGCCACACTGGCGCCCGATTGCAACATGCGTTCTGCAGCCGCGTAGCCAATGCCGCGCGCACCGCCGGTAAT
>JASLES010000439.1 GCA_030151005.1 Silvimonas sp. | reverse complement strand
CGCCGGATGACGCCGTCCAGGTCTGATCGTGATCCAGATAGATATTGTGGTTGGCGATATATGCCAGCTCATCCGGATCAAACAGCGCCTGGCCAGAGACAATGTTTTTGCCCTGCGCCTTCTGGTATGCCACGTTCAAATAGCCGCTCCACGGCCCGCTACCATACGTGGCAGAGAACTCTAGCCCCCGCGCATAGCCTTCGGCGTAATTGAAGGGGGAGAGGATCAGCGCCTGACCAAACTGGCCTTCATCCAGCAAGTTCTGGATGCGCTTGTAGTACGCATCCAGCGCCACCGTCAGCGCGGGCGTGAGTTTGTGGCTGGCGCCCAGATCAAAGTAGTGGGTGCGCTCGGCCTTGACGGTGTCGGAGGTGCCAATCGCGGGCTGGTTGGTGGTGCCGTTGTACAGATCAATACTGGATTGCGCGGCCAGTTCTTGCGGTGGCGGCGTGAAATAGCGCGAATAGCCGGCGTGGACTAACGTGTTGTCGCTGGCCTGCCACGCCAGGTTTACACGCGGGCTGAACTGGTGTTCTTGCGTGAACGCCGCCACCTGATCAAAGCGCAGGCCGTAATTAAGCGTCAACGCCGGGCTGAGACGCCATTCATCTTGCGCATACACGCTCACCAGGCTGCCGGTTTTGCTGCTGTTATCGACAATATTGAACGGCAGATTGCTGGTCTGGGTGCCGCTGTCATCGGTGGCAAAGACCGATACCGTGTTGTTGCTGGCCGTGCCCTGGCGCTGCAATTGCGTGCCGGCACGCAGGGTGTGGCTGGGACTGACGCGCCAGGCTGCATCCAGATGGATACCATTGGCCGAGTTGGAACGGAACGTGTCTGATGCCACGCCGTTGTACACCAGGTCCCCAATCAGGTCGGGATAAAAGTGCAGATCTGAATACTGGTGGAATACGGACAACTGGTAATCCACAGTGTCCAGACTTTGCTGCAAGGACAACGCCACAAAACGGTTGACCTCGCGCTGGCGTTCATCCACCTGGCTGGACGGATAGGTGTTAAGCCCACTGGCCGGATCGCTTACCCCGGCCAAAGCAAACCCGGCCTCCTGGTTTGGATTGGCAGGGATTTCATAGCGCCCGTTGTATGTGCCAAACAACAGGCCGATACGGGTTTGCTCATCGACAAAGTATTCCAGATTGCCAAAGCTGCGGGATTGCCAGGTGTCGTCATGCAACGGGCTGCGGGTGGGTTGCGGGTTTTCCAGCCCGGCAGAACTGGTGAGGTAACTGCCAGAGAGGTAGTAATTGAGCCGGCCTGCGCTGCCAAACACGGCGGCAGAGGGGGCCAGCGTATCGTTACTGCCGACTTCCAGCCCGACGCGGCCGCCCGGCGCCACCGGGCCGGAGCGGGTCTGGATATCTACCACCCCGGCTGTTCTCAGGCCGTACTGCGCCGGCAGGGCACCAGTCAGAAAATCAATGCTGTTCACATAGCGCGTATCAAACGCCGTCCCAAAGCCGGAAATCGCCTCTGGCAACTGCACGCCGTCCACCCGGTATTGCACGTTGCCGTGATCGTCCCGCACATGGAGCGAGCCTGAGCCTTTGGAGTCTGCATCCACGCCCGGCAGCCGTAACAAGACTTGATCAAATGCTGCGGCATCGCCCTGACCGTAGCTCTCCAGCGTATTGCGATCCATGTGGTAGATGGTCGTCCCCACCGAGGGAGAAAGTTCGATTCGCGCGTTTTTCAGGCGCTCTGCCGTGATGGTGATGACGGGCAGATCATCGTCAGGCGTAGCGGTATCGGCTAGTGCCACTTGGGGTAGATAAAGGCTGGTAAGCAATAGCGCCAAGGGGCGCAGGGGAAACGGGGTCATGCGGGTTTGCTCTCTTTTTGTGATTGGCCGGGGATCAACTTTGGCTATTTGCAACAATGTTGCATTTCGCTGGCATGCTACCGGAATAATCACAAAATGCAACAATGTTGCAAAATGAAGATGCAAAAAAAGCCTTCCCGCAGGAAGACTGTTTATCCCGACCAAAGCGGCGGCCTGTTTGTTGTTGGCATAACAAGCCGCTCGGCAGGCCGCCGTATAAGCAGGCACAAACCTGGGCAAGAAATGCTTGTGACTGGTTAGCCCGTCTGATATCGCCCCGGCGTGACGCCCAGTACCCGGCGGAACATGTCGATAAACGCGCTGACATTCTCATAACCCAGTTCCAGCGCGATATTGGTCACCGGCACCTGATCTGCCAGTAATTCCAGCGCCCGTAACAGGCGCGCCTGTTGCCGCCATGCGCCAAAGGTCATGCCCGTCTCAGCAGACCAATGCCGGCTGAGCGTTCTGGGCGACAAGCCGGCCCAGCTTGCCCACGCCTCCAGATTGCGGCTGTCAGACAAATCAGCGGCCAATGCGTCGGCAATCCGCACCAGCCGTGGATCGGCCGGTTGCAACAGCCCCAGCGCTTCGGCCTGGGCCAGGGCTACTTCATCCAGAATGACCTCGGCCACGCGGGTTTGCGCCGGGGTTAGGGTCTCGCCAGGCCAGGTGGCAGCACGGCGCACGGCTTCGCGCAATAACGGCGTGGTTTTGATCGAGCGTGGCTCTTGGGGCAGGGTGGCGCAGCAGTGTTCGGCAATGAACACGCTCCAGCCGGCAAACGGGCCAAACGAACGCAAGGAGTGCGTCCAGTGCGGCGGAATCCAGATGGCATGGACCGCTGGCACCACCCATTGCTGCCGATCCAGCCCAATAGATATCAACCCGTGCAACGCGCCAACCAGTTGCCCCCGCGCATGGCTATGCGCTGGCGTCACCCGCACCGCCGCGCGGGTCAGTTCTGCCGCTGCCAGGAACGGGCCCGCAGAAGAAAGCACCAGATCAGGCCGGATGATCAAATCTTCCATGGCCGAAACTCCGTATCGAATGGCCTCTATACCGCAGACCAACCACATCAGTATGCCTACACTGGCTGCAACATCACAACCCACAGGAGATACCGCCATGCAGGCTAAAGATGTGCTGCCCGATGGGCAAAACCAGATTGATCTTGCCGGCACCGTCGTGCGCAAGGGCACGGTGGGCGCGTTTCTGCTTAATGCACGGGTCTGGCTTGATCCGGCGGCAGAGGCTGCCCAACGCCAGCAGGTACAAGCAGATATGCAGGCCGCGCTCCCGGCTTTAAAAGCGTTGGGCTTGTTCGATGTGCTTGAAATCCGTGATCCAGCGCTGCGCCGCTGGCTTGCCACCCAATGACTGGAGTCATCATGAAAGCCGCCGTTGTTACCGCTGCGGGCCAACTGCCCGTGTTTGCCGATTTTGAAAAACCCGTTGCCGCCACCGGCCAGCAGATCGTCCGCGTGGCCGCATCCGCCCTTAGCCAGTTAACCCGCGCCAAAGCGGCGGGCACGCATTATTCCTCTCACGGTGTGTTCCCGTTTGTGGCCGGTGTGGATGGCGTGGGCCGCCTGGAAGACGGACAGCGTGTGTACTTTTTTGCACCGCAAGCGCCGTTTGGCGCGCTGGGCGAATACACCGTGGTTGATGCGGCCCAGTGCGTTCCCGTACCGGATGAACTGGATGACGTCACCGCTGCCGCTGCGGCCATTCCCGGTATGTCTTGCTGGGCGGCGCTGGTGGAGCGCGCCGGTTTTGTCAAAGGCGAAACCGTACTGGTCAACGGCGCAACTGGCGCGTCCGGCCGGCTTGCGGTACAGATTGCCCGCTATCTGGGCGCCAGCAAAATCATTGCCACCGGCCGCAATCCGGCTGCGCTGAACTGGCTGCAGGCCGCTGGTGCGGATGTGGTCGTGCCACTTGATCAACCCGAAGACGCCCTTGCCGCCGCACTGGCGCCGCACTTTGCTGCGGGGGTTGATGTGGTGCTCGATTATCTCTGGGGCGCCAGCGCCCGTGCCCCGTTGGTGACCGCTGCCAAACACCTGCCAGAGGGGCAACAGATGCGCTTTGTACAGATCGGCTCAATCAGTGGTGCAGAGATCAGTCTGCCGGCTGCGGTGTTGCGCGCCACCGCTATCAACCTGATGGGCAGCGGCATCGGCAGCGTACCCATGCCACGGCTGTTGCAGGTGGTCAGGCAAGTATTGCAAGCCGTGATCCCCGCAGGCCTGGAAGTCAAAACCCAGGCGGTGCCGCTGGCGCAGTTGGCGGAGCACTGGGGTGCAGCAGATAGCCAGGTGCGCACCGTCTTTACCATGGGGTGATGGCGGGTCATTCACTGTTGAAAATCCGGCAAAGTGTTGCGGTTGATGTTGGATATTCCACAGTTAGTGGGTTGATCCTGCATTGGGGCTTGCCTGCCAGGGTAAGCCCTTTTTGTTTTTATCTATTTGATTTTAATTGTATTTGTGTTTTTTTGAGGGGTGTGGCACACCGCTTGCTATGACATGACCTGTCATAACAGGTGCTGACTTATGTCACTGACCCCGCAAACCTTCACCCACCCGCACGTCTCGCTGTACAGCCAGATCAGGGACGAATTGCGCGAGCATATCGTCACCGGTCGCTATCAGCCGCATGACCGTGTGCCATCTGAAAGCCAGCTCATGCGCCAATACGGCGTCAGCCGCATTACCGTGCGCCAGGCCTTGGGTGATCTGGAAAAAGAAGCACTGATTTTCCGCGTGGCCGGCAAGGGCGCGTTTGTATCGCGGCCCAAGCCGTTTCAGGAACTGGGCCGACTGCAAGGCTTTGCCGAAGCCATGCACGGTCAGGGTTATCAAACGCACAACCGCCTGTTAAGCCTGGAAACACTGGCGGCCGATGCAGAAGTCGCCCAACGCCTGAACTTGCCGGAAGGCGCCCCCGTTACCCGCATTGCCCGCGTGCGCTATCTGAACCGGGAGCCGGTCTCGCTGGATGTCACCTGGGTAGAAGCCCGCATTGGCGTGCGCCTGGCGCGGGAGGATCTGGCCAGCCGCGACATTTTCGTCATCCTGGAAAACGACTATGGCCTGCCGCTGGGTCACGCCGATCTGACCATTGACGCCCAACTGGCCGATGCCACGCTGGCCGCTGCGCTGGGTGTGACTGAGCACTCGGCCGTGTTGCGGATTGAACGCCTCACCCACACCCGCGACGGCGCGCCCGTCGACTTTGAATACCTCTATTGCCGGCCGGACAACTTTCAGTACCGGCTGCGTCTGAACCGTGTGTAACAACCCGAGCTATTTCATGAACACCATCGAACACTTTGTAGATGTCCTGGTCATTGGCGGCGGTACGGCCGGCCCAATGGCGGCGGTCAAGGCCAAACAGGCCAACCCCGCTTTGCGCGTGCTCTTGCTGGAAAAAGCCAATGTCAAACGCAGTGGCGCCATCAGCATGGGTATGGATGGCCTGAACAACGCCGTGATCCCCGGCCACGCCACGCCAGAGCAATACGTGCGCGAAATCACTGCCGCTAACGATGGCATCGTCAACCAGAAAACCGTCATGGCCTACGCCCAGAACAGCTTTGCCATGATTGAAGAACTGGATCGCTGGGGCGTGAAGTTCGAAAAAGACGAAACCGGTGACTTTGCCGTAAAGAAAGTCCATCACATGGGCAGCTACGTGTTGCCCATGCCAGAAGGGCACGACATCAAAAAAGTCTTGTACCGGCAGCTCAAAAAGACCCGGGTCGAGATCACCAACCGGCTGGTCGCCACGCGCCTGATTACCGGCGAAGACGGCCGTATTGCGGGCACGTTTGCCTTTGATTGCCGCACCGGCGAGTTTCATGTTGTGCGTGCCAAATCTGTCGTGCTGGCCACGGGCGCGGCCGGGCGGCTGGGTTTACCCGCTTCGGGTTATCTGTTTGGCACCTATGAAAACCCCACCAACGCAGGCGACGGTTACAGCATGGCATTTCACGCCGGCGCGGAGTTATCCGGCATTGAGTGTTTTCAGATCAACCCGCTTATCAAAGATTACAACGGCCCGGCCTGCGCCTATGTGACTGGCCCGTTTGGCGGCTACACCACCAACAGCAAGGGCGAGCGCTTCATTGAATGCGACTACTGGAGCGGCCAGATGATGCTGGAGTTCCAGCGTGAGCTGGCCGGTGGCAACGGCCCGGTGTTCCTCAAGCTTGATCATCTGGCCGAGGAAACCATCAGCACGATCGAAACCATTTTGCACACCAACGAACGTCCCAGTCGTGGCCGCTTTCATGCCGGGCGCGGCACGGACTACCGCGAACGCATGGTGGAAATGCATATCTCCGAGATCGGCCTGTGCAGCGGGCACTCCGCCTCTGGCGTGTGGGTGGACGAACACGCGGCGACCACGGTTGCAGGTCTGTTTGCGGCGGGGGACCTGGCCTGCGTGCCGCACAACTACATGCTGGGCGCCTTTGTGTACGGCAAGTTTGCCGGTGAATCTGCCGCCCGCCACGCGCTGGAACACGAACACGCCAAAGTCGACGCCGGCCAGATCGAGACCGAACGCAATCGCGTCCTTGCACCGCTGCTGCGCGAAGTCGGCCTGCCGCCGGCACAGGTGGAATACAAACTGCGCCGTATGGTCAACGATTACCTGCAACCGCCCAAGGTCACCCGCAAGATGGAGATTGGCCTGGAGCGCTTTGAGGGCATTCGTCAGGACCTGGAACAACTGTCTGCCCGCAATCCGCACGAGTTGATGCGCGCCATGGAGGTTTACGCCATCCGTGATTGCGCAGAAATGGCAGCTCGCGCCTCTTTGTTCCGGACCGAAAGCCGCTGGGGCCTGTACCACGCCCGCGTGGATTTCCCTGAGCGCAACGATGCTGAGTGGCTGGTGCACGTACAGACCCACAAAAACGAACGCGGTGATATGGCGTGCTTCAAGCGCGCGCTGGAACCCGCTGTTATCACCATGAACGACGCCGACAAAGCCGCCTACCACCAGTTGCGTATTCCGGCCAGCCAGCCCACCGCTGAGAGGATCCCCGCATGAGCCTGCCTGTATTTGCGCTTGCCCAGCAGAGCACTACTGTTCCTGTCCGCATCGACGAAGACAAATGCATTGCCGACAAAGGCTGCACCGTGTGCGTGGATGTCTGCCCGCTGGACGTACTGGCGATCGACCTCACCAAAGGCAAGGCCTATATGGCGTTTGATGAATGTTGGTACTGCATGCCATGCGAGAAGGATTGCCCGACTGGGGCTGTGCAGGTGGATATCCCGTATTTGTTGCGATGAGGGGGCGTGCATGCGCTGCGGTCGCCGTGCCGCGCATGCGTTCAGTGCTGTTGGCTTTTCCCGCATCGTCATTCCGGCCTTGAGCCGGAATCACCAAACAAACAAAAAACCACTACTCCGGAGCAACACCATGCATTTATTCAAATCATTACCGTTTCTGCTGGCACTCACGCTGGGCACAGTGAATGCAGAAACCATCCGCGTTGCCATTGGCACCCAGGACACCACGATCAACTGCGCCACTGGTGGCTTGATGATCCGTGAACTCAAACTGCTGGATAAATACCTGCCCCACGACGGCAAGTACAAAGACGTGACCTATGACATCCAGTGGAAAAACTTTACCTCCGGCGCGCCGTTGACCAACGAGATGGTCGCGGACCGGCTTGATATCGGGGCCATGGCGGATTTTCCCGGCTCGCTGAACGGCGCAGCGTTCGACAAAGCTGGCAAGAAAAGCCTGTTTATCAGCGTGTTGTCTGGCAGCACACAAGGCAGCGGCAACGGCATCGTAGTGCCCAAAGATTCGCCCATCCAGTCGATTGCTGAACTGAAGGGCAAGACGGTCTCCGTACCGTTTGCCTCGACCGCCCACGGTATGTTGCTGCGCGCGCTCAAGGCGCAGGGCATTGATCCGGACAAAGACCTCACCATTCTGACGCAAGCGCCAGAAGTGGCCGCTCCCGCGCTGCAAACCAGCAAGATCGACGCACACGCAGACTTTGTACCGTTTGCCGAGTTGTTCCCGTATCGCGGCTTTGCCCGCAAGATTTACGATGGCTCACAAGCCAATGCAGCCACTTTCCACGGCGCGCTGGTCAGTGCCGAGTACGCCCGCAAATATCCGGAAGTCGTGGTGGCCTATCTGCGTGCAGCGCTGGAGGCCGATCGCCTGTTTGCGGCAGAACCGGAGAAATACAGCGAGCTGATCGAGAAAACCACGGGTGTGGAAGCGGAAGTGGCGTACTTGTTCCACGGCCCGCTGGGGTTGCAAACGCGTGACTTCACCTGGAAGCCGGAATACCGCCAGGCACTCAAGACCTCCATCGATACGCTGCACTACCTGAAAAAGACCGACGCCAATCTGGACGTGAACACGTTTGTGGACGATCGCTATCTGCGCGATGCCTTCAAGCTGTCTGGTCGTGACTATGACGTCGCCCTGAAAAACTACGACAAGCTGCCGCTCAAAGCCAGTGATGCACTCACCGGCAAGCCGATCACCAGCGTCAAGCGCGTGGCCCAGGTGTGGGTGGCAGGGGAGGCTCACGTGCGCAGTTATGCCTCGCCAGAAAATGCCTTTACCGATGCGCGCAAACTGGAAAGCGACGGCAAGAAAATCCGCGTGATTTACGCCCAGGACTACAACAGCGGCATCAAGCTCTTTGCCCAGCAAGCCTGGTTTGCGCGTGATGCCAAGGGGCAACTGGCGGCTTTCCTGGGTAAAGACAGTGCTACCGCGTGGGCCAAGGCCAACAACGGCACCGTGGTGGATTACGCTGCCGCGCGCCAGAACGCCAGGCTGGCCAGTAACTGAGGATGCGTGCATGACCACCGCCACGGGCCTGGCCCTGTCTAATCCATCCAAACCGCTGCGGGTGCTGCGTTGGCCGGCAGCGGGCCGTTACGCAGCGCAAGTCGGCTCTTTGCTGGCGTGCCTGTTGTTCTGGCATCTGGCCAGCACACGCCACTGGCACGCGGGTTTTGTCACCTTTGCCAACGTGCCGGCGCCACTAGAGGTGCTGGCCGCCGCGCGGGAGCTGTTTGAATCTCCCAAACTGTGGCTGCACTTGCGCGCCAGTCTGTTTCGGGTAGGGATTGGCTTTGCCATTGCCAGCGTGCTGGGGGTGGCGGCCGGTTTGCTGATTGGTCGCTTTATCTGGGCGCAGCGCGTATTGCTCACGCCACTGGAAGTATTGCGGCCGATCCCGGCAGTGGCGTGGATTCCGCTCTCTATTCTGGTGTTCCCGTCCTCTGAAGCCAGCATGATCTTCATCACCTTTATCGGCGCGGTATTCCCGATTCTGCTCAACACCATTCACGGCGTAGAAGGCGTGGACCCGCGTTTGACGGCCAGCGCGCGCAGCCTGGGGGCAGGGCGCTGGCGAGTGTTTCCGGAAGTCATCTTGCCGGCGGCGGCACCCGCCATTGTCACGGGCTTGTCGATCGGCATGGGCACGTGCTGGTTCTGCCTGGTAACGGCAGAGATGATCTCCGGCCAGTTCGGCATCGGTTACTACACCTGGGAGTCTTATACCTTGCAGAACTACGCCAGTATTGTGGTCGGCATGTTGCTGATTGGCGTACTGGGTATGGGCAGCAGCGTGCTGATCCGCGTTATCGGTCAATGGCTGACGCCATGGCAACGGGGGCGAGTATGAGTGCGCACGATCAGCCAGCGGCCATTCGTTTGCGGCAGTTGTCCATTCAGTTAGGGCAGGGGGCCACGGCGTTTGAGGCCGTACAGAATGTGAATCTGGATATCGAACCGGGCCAGTTTGTCTGCCTGTTGGGGCCGTCTGGTTGCGGTAAATCTACCTTGCTGGGCGCGCTGGCCGGACATCTGACGCCAGTATCCGGGCAGGTGCTGCTAGATGGTGAGCGCGTGGCCGGGCCAGATCCGGAACGCGGTCTGGTGTTTCAGCACCACACACTGTTTCCCTGGAAAACCGTGGCGCAGAACGTGGCTTTTGGTCTGAAAATGAAAGGTATTGATGCCGCTACCCGCCAGCGCCAGGCGCAAGAATTCATTGATCTGGTGGGCTTGAGCGGCTTTGCGCTGCACTACCCCGGCCAGTTGTCTGGCGGCATGCAGCAGCGGGTAGAAATTGCCCGGGTACTGATCAACCACCCACGCGTGTTGCTGATGGATGAACCCTTCGGCGCGCTCGATGCGCTCACCCGCTTGAAGATGCAGGAACTCTTGCTTCAGATCCGTCAGCGCATTAACACCACCGTGTTGTTTGTTACTCACGATATTGATGAGGCGCTGCTGTTGGCCGATCGGGTATTGATCATGAGCCCGCGCCCTGGTCGCATCATCGAAGACTTGCCGGTTGATCTGCCGCGCCCGCGTTTTGACGCCACTGGTACCGCCGGTTTTGCCAGCCTCAAACAACATTGTCTTGCCTTGTTACGGCATGACGAACCCGCCACCGCCTTGCCGCGCCTGACCCCACTGGGTGCGCCGCCGGCCCATCAACTCCAGTTTGCCATCTGATATGACCCATACCCTGCTTGCCCCACTAAACCCCTTGCTGACTGCGCGACTGCAAAGCCCGGACGCCGCCATCCGCCATGTTGCGCTGTTTGAACTGGCCGATGAAGAAGACGAAGACAATCTGCCTTTGCTGATCAATGCGCTGACCGATGCGGCGGGTACGGTACGTGCCGAAGCTGCGCGCCTCCTGGCCGGCTGGGAGACCCCGGAAGTCGTCGATGCGCTGCTCAACGCGCTGGTCGATCCGGATGAAGACACCCGTCATGCCGCCGCGCAAAGCCTGTCTGAACTGAAGACCGCTGAAGCTGCTGACCCGTTGATGGCATGGGCTGCGCACCCGGACCCCTTTGCGCTGGCTGCCGTACTGCGCACCTTGCGTGAACTGCGCCTGCCGCAAGCGGCATCGCCGGCGCTGGCAGCGTTAAACCATACGGACGCGCTGGTACGGCGCGAGGCCGTTGGTGTGCTGGGCTGGTTGAAGTACGCGCCGGCTCTGGCGCAGTTGGGCAATCTGGCCAGAGAGGATGAGGATGCCGAAGTACGCCGTGCCGCCAGCGGCGCTTTGGGTTTTGCGCAAGGAGACGAAGTACTGGGAGATTTGTTGGCGGTGCTGACCGACCCCGTCTGGCAGGTGCGCGAAGAAGCGGCCGGCACTTTGGGCAAATTGCGTCTCAAGGCTGCGTTGCATGCGCTGATTGGCGCGCTGGAAGACGATTTCTGGCAAGTGCGCCTGCGGGCGGCCCGCGCATTGGGGCGGTTGGGCGAATCCGCGGCAATCCACCCGCTACAAGTTGCGCTGACCCACCCGGCCGGCAATCTGCGCAAGGAAGCGGCCATTGCGTTAGGTGACATTGGCGACATCATCGCCGCACCTGCCCTTGAAGTGGCCGCAACTGACCCGGACCCGGAAGTACGCAAAGCAGCGCGGCTGGCGCTGGCCCGTGTGCATGGCGCCACCCCATGACGCCACAGCAAGTGGTGCTAACCCCGCAAACGTTATTACTCGACTGGGGTGACGGGCCGGCGCAACTGACCCACATAGCATTGCGCGCCGCCTGTCGTTGTAGCCAGTGCGAGTTCGCACGGCGACAGGGGCGCGAGCAAGTGCCGGCAGCGGATATCCGCATTATGCGGGTAGAGTTGCTGGGGCATTACGCCGTGCAACTGGTGTTCAGTGATGGCCATGAGCGCGGCATATACCCTTGGCCCATGTTGCAGCAACTGGCTCGCGCATCTGCAATCGCCTGAGTGAAGGGACGCAGCGCGCTGGAAACGAAAAAGGCCATGCCCCGAAGGACATGGCCATCAAGCGCGTGCACTGCTCAGGTCAGGGCGCGGGCACCCAGCCGGTATTGCTGTTCCAGGCAGAGAACACCTGGGTACGGGTCGCCAGACCGCTCAGATTGAGCGTATTGCTGGCATCGGTGGTATCCCGGCCGGTCATGGACAGCGCGTTGCCGCTGCTATCCATGCTGCCACTCTCGCGCCAGCCCGTGGTGGTGGTGGCAGTGGTCGGGTTGGGCACCGGGTTGGCCGGGCTGGTGCCCGGGCTGGACCAGCCGACGGTGGCGATATGGTTACCCATCTTCGTGTTGATGTAGGCCACGTTGTCGCAACCCAGATTGGGATTGCCAAGGCTACCCGTCGTCAATTGCGTGGTGCAATACGTCGGGGAGGTCAGCCCGCCAGAGCGGGCCAGATAAGAGCTACCCGCCGGCACGCCAGCATCTGCCGTCAGCGTGCTGTTCAGCACTACAAAGCCCGGGAAACCATACGCTGCACGGGACTGGAACAGATACCCGCCTGAAGCCGGTGTGACCGGATCGGCCACGGTATGCAGTTCGCTGTTTTCAAACAAGGCAGCAAACGGCGAGCCCCAGATGAAATCCACATCGCCGGCGATATAGGTCTGGTAGTACCACACCCAACCCTTGGTCTGAACCGTATCCTGCGCCGAGATAAAGTTCATGTAGGTTGCCATCATGCGGCTGCCGGCCAGCGTGGCGCTGTTGTAGTAGATGGTCTCGGCCTGGTTGTTGGCGGTGGCCGTTTTCACGTGCGTGTTCTGCAGGGTGAAATTGGTCAGCTTCAGCATGTCTGCGCCTTCGACCAGGAACACTGCGCGGCCGCCGCCCAGTGCACGGCGATTACCGGTGACTTCTGTCGTCAGTGTGGTTTGTGCTGCGGTCTTGCTGCCGCCGGTGCCGGGGTTCCAGGATTCGTAGTTTTCTTGCGATACCACCACGCCCGTGCGGCTGGCACCCTGAATGGTCAGGTTGTTCACGTTGCGCAAGAACAGTTGCTCGTTATAGGTACCGTTCTTGATGGTGATGGTCTTGTTGTCGGTGGCATTGGTGCACGTGGTGCAACCATTCAGCGTGATCCAGTTAAGCGCACCTTGCACAGTGGTGAAATCGCCAGTGCCGGCACCATCTACCGTCACGGTCGTGGTGGACGCCGGAGCCGCCTTGGTATGGAACGCCCAAGCCGTCGTTGACGTAATGCCATGGAAGGCGGAGCCATTGTAAGTGCCATTGAGCACGCCGCTATCCACAGTCACGTAATAGTTGGTGCCATAGCTCAAGACGCCGTCATGCAAACGGATGGTGGCGGTATTGCCGGAAACCGTGACCGGTGTGTAGTACACGTAGCGCCACTGGGTAAGCGGTGTCACGTTGTTACCCAGTTTGTCGATTTCGGTGTTCACCGCCGGCATGTAGGTTTGTGTTTCGCCACCGGCCGTAACGGGCGTGCCACTGATATCAATAGTGTCGACGACCGAACCATCGGAGGCGTGAACCTTGATGGTGCCGGTAGTGCCAATGGTGGGGGCACTATCAAACGTGATCTGCAAGCGGGAATCGGCAAATGCAGCCGTCGCCCCGTTGACTGGAGACAGCGCCGCTGCGGACGGTGTCGGTGTGGGCGTTGGCGTTGGCGCGCTGGTTGGCGTCGGTGTTGGTGTGGCCGATGGGGCCGGTGTAGGTGTGGCTGTTGGTGCGTCGGAAGATGTGCTGCTGTTGTCTGAGCTGCCACCACATGCGCTTAGTGCAAGCGCCAGCGTTGACGCCAGCAGGAGCGGTACGGCCCGTGCCTGAAACTG
>JASLES010000117.1 GCA_030151005.1 Silvimonas sp. | reverse complement strand
CTGCCGGACACCGCCGCGCTGGCCGCCAATGCCGCGACGGAATGCAAAAACCTGCCTGCCGCCACCCCGATTGCCACCACCACACCGCCCACGCAGGAAAGCGGCCCGCGCCCGGCCCGCGTGCAGCCGTATCAGCTCAATGCCTGGGGCGGCGCGGACCGTAGCGCCGGCCGTTACTGGATCTACATGACCAACCAGGGCCCGCAAGATGTAATGATGTCGGCCTACGTCAACGCCTACCGTACCGATGGCCCATGGCGTTATCAGGTGGCGGGCACGGGCGTGCAATCGTCCGATTATTTCAGCGTAAACACCTACGGCGGCGGCAAGTACGACATCAGCGTGTACGGGCCCAACCGGTTCTACCGTCGCTTTGCCGGCAATATTTCTGCCACGGCATGGCAGAACCAGCCCGAGCCGGAAGTCACCATCACCACCGGTACCGCCGGTACGCCCATCACACTGACGTTCAGCAATACCGCGACAATTGCCGCCACTTTCAGCGTGACTCGCCGCAACGCCCCGGCTGGCGGTGCTGGTGGCCAGGTGTGGAGCGTCACCGTGCCGGCAGGCAAGAGCGTGGGGCAAAGTTTCCCCACCAACGCAGACTGGTATGACTATCTGGTGACCTTGAGCGGGGATACCCTGTTTGCGCGGGAGTTTGCCGGTCATATTGAAGGCGCTGTCGGCACCACAGAGCAGCCGTTCTCGGCCATTGTGGCCACCCCGGCTCCGACGCCGACGCCGACGCCGACGCCGACGCCCACTCCGACACCTACCCCGACACCTACCCCGACCCCAACGCCAACGCCGGCTCCGACGCCGGCTGCCAGCACCTGCGCCACGGCGTGGAACAGCAGCGCCATCTACGCCACCGCCGGGCAGACGGTGAGCTATCAGGGCCACAATTATCAGAACAAGTGGTGGACTCAGGGCGACAACCCCAGCCAGAGCGGACTGTACGGGCCATGGCAGGATCTGGGCGCATGTAGTTAAGCGGGTATGCCAGCCACAAAAAAGCCACCGTTCTGGTGGCTTTTTTCATGTTGCGCGGTCATCCGGATCACAACCACGGTGACACCGCGCTTTGCAAGAGTTCGATCAACTCCGGGTCCATGAACTGATAGTCGTCCGGAATATCAAGCACATGCACGCTCTTGCCCGTCAGTTCTGCAGCAAAGTCGGCCTTCAAGCGGCTTTTGTGTTTGTGTTCCATAACAAACACAAGATCGGCCCAGCGCAAATCATCCGCACTAACCCGGCGGCGTGCAGAGGGGCTGGTGCCGGCAGAGCGCACGTTAAGCCCCGGCGTTCTGCGCCAGAGCTGTTCTGCGGTGGGGCTGCGCCACTGATTGCGGCTACAGATAAACAGCACATTGCTCATGCTGGAGGCCTGCGGGTTGATTTGCGCCAATGCGGGCCTATGTTACAGCGACACCCGGCATTTGCCGATGTGATTACCCTGCCCAAGGAAATCCGCCATGGCCCTGCGTCACCTGGTTTTACTGCGTTTCAAGGATGAAATCACCAAAGAAACCCGCTCCGCGCTGGAGCAAGAATTTGCCGGACTGGCCAGCAAGATTGAGGGGATCACCGCGTTTGAATGGGGCCTGGACGAAAGCCCGGAGCCGCTGTCCAAAGGGCTGACCCATATTTTCAACTTCACCTTTGTGGATGCGGCAGCGCGCGATGCCTATCTGCCCCATCCGGTGCACCAGGCCTTTGTTGCCAAATTGCAGCCCACGCTGGCTGATATCCTGGTGATCGATTACCCGGCCTGAGACCGTCAAGGCGGGCGTTCAACTCACGCCCAGCGTCTGTAAAAACGCGGCGATTGTGGTGGTTTCTTCGTTGTTGTCACCAACATCGGCATTGATTTGCATATGCGTGCGCGCCAGCGGCTTGACGGTGACTTTGCCGCCCAACTGGGCAATCTTTGCCGCCATCTGCTCGGCGCTATCGCAAGACACCGCGCGTTCGGTAGAACAGATCAACAGCATCGGAACAGGCCGGGCTTTCAGTTGCTGATAGGGCGAGGCCGCCACCCAGCCAGCCGGGTCTGCGCCAAATGCGCGGTCATAGAGCGGCAGGTGTCGGGTTTGCATCACGGCAGGCACGTTCATGGCTGCGCTATCCAGCGCCACCGTACCCAGCCACGGTTGCATGCCCGCTGCATGAGCAATTGCGCCATCTGCCGTAATCAACGAAACCAGGTGCGCACCGGCCGAGTGCCCCATGAGCACCACCCGGGCCGGGTCACCACCCCAGGCCAGCGCATGGGCCTGGACATACGCCACGGCCCTGGCAAGGTCTGCAGCTTCATCCAGCGGGCCGGCTTGCGGCAGCATGCGATAGTTGGCGGATACAAAAATGACTTGGTGCGTGCCCCAGTAGGCGGTTTTCTGATCGACAACGTTGTGGGCAGATTTATCGCCAAACTCCCAACCGCCGCCATGCGCCATGAAAATGATCGCGGCGTGGTTTGGGTGCTCTGGCACATAGACGTCCAGTTTTTGCGCGGGATCGTCGCCGTAACTGACGTCTCGCAGCACGCTGCCCGGTAATACGGGCGCATTCACGGGAATGAGCGGCGTATCCCCCTCAGCCGGCCCCATTTCGTGCAGCATGCTGCGGCAATTGGTGGTGAGTTCAGCCAGGTTTTTGCGCAGGCAAGCCACCACCCGACCACCACCGGGCTTCACACCCTGACAGAAGTTCTGATAATCCGCGCTGCACGCCTGCACCAGCCCCGTGCCATCGCTAGCGGCGTAAAGCAGTACGGACAAACCCCAAACTGAAAGACCCGCAATAACCGACCGCATGATTGCGCTCCGGTAATAGGTAGGCCGGCATCGCCGACAAGTGTGCTTACCTGCCAAAACGCCAGCCGCACCGTCTACGTTGACGGCGTTGTGAGGGCTGTCACAAACAATTCACCCCGGTGCGACGGCCGGGCGTGCTGCACGCACCGCGACCAGCGAGAGCACGGGCGGCAGCAGCAAACAAAACCGGCCCCACCAGTGAAACAACAACGCGGCAGATGCGCAGCCCAACGCAAACGCCAGCACCGCGGTACCCATTTTGCGCAAACGTGTGCGCGCCTGAATGGCCAGATCCGGCGGCAAGCCCCGCCATAAATCGACGATATCGATCACGATCTGGGTGGTACTGCCCGTCATCAGCGTGGTGGGCGGCGCACTGGGCAAATGAATACGATGCACCCCATTCTGGATGGCCATGGCCGCCACCAGCGTCAAGCCGGTAAGCATGGCCGTCCAGTGGTCTCCGTTGGTAAATGGCCCCAGCAACACGGCAAATACGCCGCCCAGCGTCAGCAAGAGTGTTTGCGTGAGCAACAGCACGGTGACGCCAGCATCTGCCCGTGTCTGCAAGGCGGCTGCAGCCAGGCGCACCAGCGCCACCACAACACAAAACACCGGCAGCGCCAGTAACTTGGTGATCACCCCCGATGAACCAAACGCCAGTGCTGCGCCCAGGGTCACAAAGTTGCCGGTCACATGGGCGGTAAACAGCCCCTGCAAGGCCAGAAAACCGGCGGTGTCGACGTAGCCGCCAAGGGCGCTGAGTAATCCGGGCAGATATGCGGGTTTCACGTTGTTTCTTGATCCTGGCTGTTTTTATGCAAAATGTATAAACAGGATGACCACCGGATGCAATCGTCCCCTGTGGTTTTTAACCGGCCGAGGGTGTCACGGCTCTGTCTACGGCCAGAGGCCGCGCTGGCCGTCTGGGTGCCGGTGGTGTCATGCCCGCTATTTGCCGAATGCAGCCGGGCCATCCAGAATGACACAAGCATCAACTCGTGTAATCCGTGCGGCGGTGGGGGTTATGGGGTTTCACCCGATCAATCTGTTATTGCGGTTTGTGCTGGAACTGGCGGCACTGGCCGGCCTGGCATGGTGGGGCTGGAAAACGCATACCGGCGCTGCGCAATTGGCGCTGGCGGTGCTGACACCGGCACTGGTCGCCACCATCTGGGGTTTGTTTGCGGTGCCCGGAGATCGCAGCCGCAGTGGTAGCGCGCCTGTCGCCGTGCCCGGCAAAATCCGGCTAGTGCTGGAACTGGCGGTCTTTGTTGCGGCCATTGTGGCGCTGACGCTGAGCGGCGCGTTCATCATCGCCCTCTTGCTGGCGCTGGCCGTGGTGGTGCATTACCTGTTATCGGCCGACCGGATTGACTGGTTGGTGCATCATTAGGCCATCACTGGCGGTAAACCATGCATGGCACGCGCTTTGTTGCAGTGATCGGTGCCGGCGGAGAAATCGCGGCAAGTAGAAGAGCGTTGCGGGTAAATGGCACAACCGGTGTACTCACCCACGGTGCCGGTGAGCGCAGTACAGCGTACTGGTTTGGCATCGCTGCCGCGCATGGCGACATGATGCGGGCCAACCGCAATGGTTAACGCCTGCGGCACGCTGCCCTGGGGATGGGCATCGGTTTCAGCCCAGTAAAAAGAAACACGAAACGCGGCGCAACATGCGCCACAGGCCTGGCAAACATCACTCATACAGCAGCGCCATGCAATGGGACGCTGGATCATACGGGTGGCGACTTTACAGCGTAAACCGGCAGCCGGATTGGCCTGACCAGGTGTCTCAAATATGCCTTGAGTGGTAATTACGAGGTGGCGTAGCCGCTCACGTCATACTGATCGCCCACGACTTCTTCTTGCGACAAGGTCACACCGCTATTGCAGCTGCCGGTAATGAGCCAGCGACCACTGCCTGCGGGGGTCAGCGTCTTGACGGCGGCGCAGTCCATTACGCCGTTATCCGGTTTATTGAGACATTCAAAACAGTTGTTGCTCACGGCAATTCTCAGAATCAAATCAGTAATGGGCATATTTTCTTTATTTATCAAATGCCTAGATATCAGATAGTTCTGATAACGCACGTAAATTTGACATTGTCATTTTTTGAAACTTGCCTGAGCAAGTAAAATGGCCGCTGATCGTCGCCGTGTTCAAACCATACATGTCGCAGCGCAGCAGCAAGGCTTTACAATCTGCCTCATCAACCCTCAACAGACCGCACATGACCGATACCCTGCTTGATACCGACGACACCTCTGCGCTAGAGGATTACCTCAGCGCCAGCCAGGCCAGCCTGATCACGGTGGAGGGCAGCTACGCGGTATCGGTGCATGGTGAGATCATCGTCAACAAACGTGTGGTGCCGTATCACCTGGTACCCGATGCCGGTTTCCTGGGCAAGGCCGCCAAATGGCGCAAGCTGGACGCCGCCGGCCGGCTTGCGCTCTTGCAAGAGCGCTGGAACGCCGCCACCCGGGCCGAACTGGAAAGCGAGTTGCGCCAATGCGCACTCAAGATTGCGCGTATTGCCACCGAGCATGAGCTGGACCCCGGCAGCGCCTTCAATGCCTTCCAGGCCCGTTACGAACTGGCGCGCCTGCGCTGCAAGGTGGCCGTCGAGCGGATTGAAGCGCTGCGGGATAACCGTACGCAGGCTCATCAGGCCAGCAAAACCCACGATGCCGTCAATCTCTCGCTGTACCCGGAATCCTTCACGCTGGCGCAGAAAATGCCGCGCCATTTCATTGCCATTCTGGGCCCGACCAACTCCGGCAAAACCCATGCCGCGATGGAACACCTGACCCAAGCGCGCAGCGGTGTCTATCTGGCCCCGCTGCGCTTGCTGGCGCTGGAAAACTACAACCGGCTGCTGGATGCCGGTGTAGCAGTCAGCCTTGTGACCGGAGAACAACGCAAGCTGCACCCGGACGCCACCCATGTCGCCAGCACGGTAGAAATGCTCAACCCCAACCGCGCGGTAGATGTCGCGGTGATTGATGAAATCCAGTTGCTGGAAGACCCGGACCGGGGTGCGGCCTGGACGGCGGCGGTGTGTGGCGTACCCGCCATGACCGTGTACCTGTTGGGCGCGCTGGAAGCCGAAGAGGCCATTGAAGCACTGGTCAAACGCGTGGGTGGCACGCTGGAAGTACGCAAGCTGGAGCGCAAATCTCCACTGGAAATGGAACGCCAGCCGCTGGGCTCGCTGCGCAATCTGCAAGCCGGTGATGTGTTGATTGCGTTCTCCCGCCGGGAGGTACTGAACTGGCGCGATCAAGTCATCGAACAGGGTTTTCCGGTTTCTGCCATTTACGGCAACCTCTCGCCGGAAGTGCGCGCAGCGCAGGCCGAACGCTTTGTTGAAGGCGAAACCAAGATCGTGGTTGGTACCGACGCCATTGGCATGGGCCTGAACACCCCGGCACGGCGCGTGATCTTTACGACCTCCAGCAAGTTTGACGGCACATCTGAAGGGACCATCACGGCAGCGCTGGCCAAACAGATTGCCGGCCGTGCCGGTCGATTTGGCGCGCACGAAACCGGCTTTGTTGCGGGGCTGGATGCCGCCACCCACAAAGTCATCGCCACCTTGTTGCGGCAGAAGATTGAACCCCTGCCCGCCACCGGCTTTTTTGTAGCGCCCAACCTGGATTACCTGCAGCAAATCTGCGCGGCCAGTGGCGAGCTCAAACTGTTTACTTTGCTGGAGCTCTTCACCCGCCACATCAACGTGCACGATGAATTCTTCCTGCCTGCCAACCTGACCGACCAGATGGAAAAAGCCAAGTGGCTCGACGTATTGCCCTTGTCGCTGGAAGACCGCTACACCTTCAGCCTGTGCCCGATTTCTACCCGGATTCCCATGCTGGAACGCGCCCTGAAAGACTGGGCCGGCCTGCGCAGCCAGAAAAAAGCCGCCCCGCTTTTGCGCATGGAAGGCACGATGGGCCGCAACGAACTGCAATACCTGGAAGACACCTGCAAACTCTACGCCGCCTATGCCTGGCTGGGCTATCGCATGCCCGATACCTTCCCGCATGAGGAAATGGCGCAATCGCTGATGCAATCGACCTCGGAAAAAATCGACCAGATGTTGCAAGGGCAAAACACTAAACACCGGCACGGCCGCAAACCCCACAAACCGGAGGGCAGACGGCAACCAGCGGGCAAGAAAGGGTTCCGGCGGTAAAGACATTCAACCTGTGCCGGCGACAGTGTAGCCGCCGCATATCTGGCCGAATCGGGCACCAGCCTCTAGTATGGCTCCAGTTCCATGCGCCGCTTGTCACGGCGGTGCGTGCCACAGGAGAACACTATGTCATCGCGGTACATCCTTGCGCTGGACCAGGGAACCACCAGTTCACGCGCCATCGTGTTTGATCGCGCGGGCGATATCGTCTCGCTGGCGCAGAAAGAATTCCGCCAGATCTACCCGCAGCCGGGCTGGGTAGAGCACGACCCGCGCGAAATCTGGGGGACCCAGGCGGGCGTAGCGGCAGAGGCGGTTGCGTCTGCCGGGCTGAGCGGCAAGGACATCGCCGCCATTGGCATCACCAACCAGCGTGAAACCACCATTGTGTGGGACCGAGAAACCGGGCAACCGGTCTACAACGCTATCGTCTGGCAAGATCGCCGTACCGCACCGTTTTGCGATGAACTCAAGCACAGCGGCCATGAGGCGATGATCCGCGAGAAAACCGGCCTGCCCATTGACGCGTATTTCTCTGCCAGCAAAATCCGCTGGATCTTGCACAACGTCCCCGGTGCACAAGCGCGGGCGCAGGCCGGCAAACTGGCTTTTGGCACCGTAGATAGCTGGCTGGTCTGGCACTTCACCCAGGGTGCCGTGCATGTCACGGATGTCTCTAACGCCTCACGCACCATGCTGTTCAATATCAACACGCTAGCGTGGGATGAAGATCTGCTGCGGCTGTTTGAGATCCCGGCCAGCATGCTGCCACGCGTGGGTTCATCCAGCGAAATCTATGGCCACACCGCAGACAACCTGTTTGGCGGTGCGATCCCGGTGGCCGGCATTGCCGGAGACCAGCAATCGGCGTTGTTCGGCCAGCAGTGCACCACGCCGGGCATGGTCAAGAATACTTATGGCACCGGCTGTTTTCTGATGATGAATACGGGCGACGCGCCCATTACCTCCCGCAACAATCTGTTGAGCACGGTGGCCTGGCAAGTCGGCGGCAAAGTGCAATACGCGCTGGAAGGCAGCATTTTCAGCGGCGGGGCAGTGGTGAAATGGTTGCGCGACGGCCTGCGGTTAATCCGGACCTCCTCTGAAATCGACAGCCTGGCGCGCAGCGTGCCCGATACCGATGGCCTGTATCTGGTCCCCGCCTTTGCCGGTCTGGGTGCGCCACACTGGAACCAGGACGCCCGCGGCGCCCTTTTTGGCGCCACCCTGGGCACCAGCGCCGGCCACGTTGCCCGCGCCGCGCTGGAAAGCATTGCCTGGCAAACCCGCGACGTGGTCCGCGCCATGGAGGCCGACGCCGGCGTACCCATGCCCGAACTGCGGGTTGATGGTGGCGCGACGGTGAATAACCTGTTGCTGCAGTTTCAGGCGGACATCTTGGGCATTGATGTCGTGCGCCCGCGCATTACCGAAACTACCGCGCTGGGTGCCGCTTACCTGGCCGGTCTGGCAGTCGGGTACTGGCACGATCTGAGCGACGTGGCGGGTCAGTGGCAACTGGAACACCGGTTTGCGCCGGCCATGGGCAAGGAAGAAGTCACCCGCCGGGTAGCGGGTTGGCAACGAGCGGTGCGGGCGAGTATTGCGTGGGCGGATGATTAGTTGGGTTTGGTGGTGTTTTGCGGGGTACAGCGGCCCTGGCCTGCATGGCAACTGGATTCCCGCCAAGGGGGCCGCCCAGGTCGGGAATGACAAAGTGGGGAGACGGGCAAATCATCCTTGCATACAGGGGTTTTGCGGAGTTGGGGTTGGGGCTGCTTTTGAATTTCCTCCCCGTTAAAGCCAAGCGCCGATGGAGTGGAGGGAGACCTTAGGCTCTCGACCGACTGAGGGTAGCCCGGAGGGCCGCAGGGCTGGGGTCGCGTTTCTTTGGTTACTTTCTTTGGGGCCGCCGAGGTGGCGAGACAGAGAAAGTAACGTGCTCCGGGCACCCCCGGTATGCAAACACTGCGCCGCAGGCGCTAACAGGTGTTCAAGGTTTTTCAGCCACCGCCAGCAAAGGCCACCTGCGGCGACCGGCTGGATTCCTGCTTTCGCAGGAATGACGAGTCAGTGGGACGCCAATCCCCGCCTCCCCCGCCAATGCCAGTTGCAAACAGCCAGGACCACCAGGGCAAAGCCCTGTAATTTCAACCCGTTGCACCCACCCCACACCCGCCCCGCCACTCGCACCATCAAATATTGTTCCCAACCGCTTTTACGCCTAGCCTGAATTCATAGGTTGAGTTCACAAAACAAAGAACGTGAGCGGCTGGCCAGATCGCGCACAGTACCACCGGCAAGGCATCTGACGCGCAGCCGCCCAGGTCTCATGAACCCGCGACAAGGTGCACCCTTGGATAAGCTGATTTATGACTTGCTGGTGATTGGGGGCGGCATTAACGGCGCCGGTATTGCCCGTGACGCTGCCGGCCGAGGCATGTCCGTGCTGCTCTGCGAACAGGATGACCTGGCTGAGCATACTTCCTCGGCCAGCACCAAACTGATTCATGGCGGGCTGCGCTACCTGGAGCATCATCAGTTCGGTCTGGTGCGCAAGGCACTGCAAGAGCGGGAAGTCTTGTTGCGCTCTGCCCCGCACATTATTTCTCCGCTGCGCTTTGTGATGCCTCACGCACCGGATCAACGCCCGGTGTGGATGATCCGGCTGGGGCTCTTTCTGTATGACCACCTGGCCCGGCGCAAGGTACTGCAAAGCGCAGAAGCCATCGATCTGACTACTCATGCCTGCGGCGCGGCGTTGCGGCCAGGGTTCCAGCGCGGCTTTGTGTTCTCTGACGGACGCGTGCAGGATGCCCGCCTGGTGGTGCTCAACGCGCTGGATGCCGCCGAACATGGCGCCACCATTCTGACCCGGACACCGCTGGTAGCCGCCGCCAGAGAAAACTCGTCCTGGCGCATGACCCTGCGCACGCCGGATGGCCAGAACCAGATTGTATTTGCACGCGGTGTGGTCAATGCCGCGGGGCCGTGGGTCAACCGGCTGCTGGGCGACGTGCTGGATGTCACACCCCGCCACTCTGTGCGCCTCGTCAAAGGCAGCCACATCATCGTGCGCAAGCTGTTTGATCACCCCTATGCCTATCTGTTTCAGAACCCGGATAAC
>JASLES010000360.1 GCA_030151005.1 Silvimonas sp. | reverse complement strand
TATCGATCCGTTTTTGCCCAAAGGGCCGGATGCGCTGAACTGGCATCGGGCGCTCAATGAAATCCAGATGCTGTTCTATACACACCCGGTCAACGATGCGCGTGAGGCACGGGGCGAGCCCGCAATCAGTTCAGTCTGGCTGTGGGGCGGCGGCACGTGGCCATTAGCGCATCCGCCGGTACTCCCGGCCAGCCGGATTCTAAGCAACGACGTACTGGTGCAGGCGCTGGGTATCGCCGCGCGTACGCGTTTTGATGCGCTACCCGCGCGGGTACAAGACCTGCCGGCGCAAGATGCCATGGTGGTGCTCGATACCCTGGGCACAGAGTTGATCGCCAATGATCCGCAAGGCTGGCGAAACGCCTGGCAAAAGCTGGAAGCCGAGTGGTTTGCGCCGTTACTGGCTGATCTTAAGGCGGGCCGCATAAGCAGTCTGGCGTTCTCTTTGCCGGAAACCGGCCTGGCCGTTGAAGTAGACCCCGGCATGCGCTGGAAATTCTGGCAAGGCGCACGCTTGCCATGGCAGTTGTGATGCAAGCAAACATGAATAACACCAACAGCCCGCACATCCAGTCCCGGACGGTTTCGGCCCAGCTGGAAGCCCGTCTGCGCAATGCCGGTTACTCCGCGCTGGAAGCACGTTTGTATGCGGCGCGTGGCATTGGCGATGAACATGAACTGGAATACGACCTGGCGCGGCTGATCCCGTGGTCGCAACTCAAAGGCGCGGCAGAAGCCGCCGTGCGTCTGGCCGACGCCATTGCCCGGCAAGAACGCATTCTGATCGTGGCCGATTACGATGCAGATGGCGCAACCGCCTGCGCCATTGGCATGAAGGGCCTCGCACTGCTGGGGGCGACCATCAGTTTTGTGGTGCCCAATCGCTTTGAGTACGGTTATGGTCTGACGCCAGAAATTGTAGAACTGGCGGCGGCACAGTCGCCAGACCTGATCCTCACCGTGGATAACGGCATTGCCAGTGTTGCCGGCGTGGCGGCAGCCAAAGCGCGCAATATAGATGTCTTGATTACGGATCACCACTTGCCTGGCGATCAACTGCCAGATGCGTTGATCGTTAACCCCAACCAGCCCGGCTGTGACTTTCCGTCCAAGAATCTGGCGGGTTGCGGCGTGATGTTTTATGTCTTGATGGCATTGCGTGCCCAGATGCGTGAACGCGGTGTGTTTGCCGACAAGCCAGAACCCAACCTGGGACAATTGCTGGACCTGGTGGCATTGGGCACGGTGGCCGACGTGGTCAAGCTGGACGCCAATAACCGCATTCTGGTGGAGCATGGCCTCAAGCGCATGCGCAGCGGCAAAGCCAGTGCCGGCGTGCTGGCCTTGTTTAATGCAGCCGGCCGCAATCCGCAACGTGCCAGTTGTTTTGACCTGGGTTTTACCTTGGGCCCGCGTCTGAATGCAGCCGGCCGGCTGGACGATATGAGCCTGGGTATTGCTTGCTTGCTGGCGGGCTCTGAGCAAGCTGCGTTGCCGCTGGCTAGCGAGCTGGACCAGATGAACCGCGCACGCCGTGACATTGAAGCGGGCATGCGGGACGAAGCGGAAACCATCCTGGCCAGCGTGAATGTGGCCGATAGCTGGAGCATCTGCCTGTATCGTGCCGACTGGCATCAGGGTGTGGTCGGGATCGTTGCATCTCGCGTGAAAGAGCAATTTCACCGCCCGACGCTGGTATTTGCCGATGGCGGCGAAGGGGAAATCAAAGGCTCTGGTCGCTCTATCCCTGGTTTGCACCTGCGCGATGCGCTGGATCTCGTATCCAAGCGGCATGACGGGCTGATTCTGAAGTTTGGCGGGCATGCCATGGCCGCCGGATTAAGCCTGCGTACGGAAGACTTTGCGCGCTTTCAGCAGGCGTTTGAATCCGTGTGTCGTGAATTGATGCCGGCGACTGCGCTGGAACGCATTATCGAGACTGACGGTGCCTTGCCGGAAGAAAGCTACAACATGGACGTGGTGGCGCGGCTGGATCATCAAGTGTGGGGCCAGGGGTTTCCGGCGCCGCGCTTTCATGACGAGTTCCGTGTGCTGGAGCAGCGCGTGGTGGGCGAGCGTCACCTCAAGGTCAAGCTGGCGACGCGGTTTGGCATGGTGCTGGACGGTATCCGCTTTGGTAGTCCACAGGCCCTGCCGGATAAAGTAACCGCCGTGTTCTCCATCAGCATCAATGAGTTTCGCGGCGAGCGCATCTTGCAGCTACAACTGGAACATTGCGAATAACACCTGTGAGCAAGCGCTCATTTTTCGGGAGGCAGTGCATTGACCTTGCAGCGGTGGGTGTTCCCGGTTCTGTGTGCCCTTTGGCTCAGCATGGCTCAGGCCACGTTGATGACCCCGCAGGAAGCCGCCGCCAGCGGTGACCGCGCTTGCAAACCGGCAAGCGGCGGCATGCTGGACTGTATTGATGTCGATGCGCCACCCGCTGCGCCGGCAAACGATGCCTCAATACAGCCCTTGCCGGCCATGCAGTATCCGGGGGAGTCCATCCCGGCTCCGACGGTAGAGCCCCCCATCAAACCCGCTCTGGATGACGTACCCGCCACCTTGCCCGGCAATCAGCTGACGCTGGGTTGGGATATCAACTTTGGTACCACCGCCCAATATTGGGAAATCTGGGACAACGGCCAGTTGCGTGCGCGTACGCAAAGCTTTACCCAGCGCACACTACTCACGAGTAAAGACAGCGCTGCCAAAGCGATCTCCGTACAAAGCGGGGTCTACACGCTGACTGATCTGGCGCCGGGCCGGCATGAAATCCAGATCAAGCTCTGCAACACCGGCACCCGGGGCGAGCCTGTCTGCACGCCACTGGCCGTCAACACCTGGGTTGGCGGGGACAAGGGCGATGGCAAGCCGTCTGCACCTGAAATTGAATGGCTGCCTGCCTACACCACTGGCGAGCCAGTCAAGATTACCTGGCACTTGTGGTGGGGCACACCTGGGCACTACTGGCAGGTGCTCGATGACAAGAAAGTCTTGTTTGAGTCGAGCGCCTTTGGCGAAGATTCTGCGCATAGCCAGATGGGCGAGACCACACTCAACGGTTTGTCTGCGGGCAAGCATAATCTGAGCGTGCATTTGTGCAGCAAACTTGCTTGCACTGCCAGCGATATGTACACCGTGGAGGTGGTCAGCACCCAGCCGTCGGCCACCGTACCGCAACTGGCGCTGGGCGCAGTCACGGCAGATTCGTACATCCTGGCGTGGTCATTACCCATCGCGGCAGCGCCCAACGCACCGTTGCGCTGGCAGTTGCTGGATGCAGACAGTAACGTCGCCTTCGGAGACGTGCAAAAGCGCGCGGTGCAGTGCAACCAGGGCGT
>JASLES010000340.1 GCA_030151005.1 Silvimonas sp. | reverse complement strand
GAGGGGTGTTTGAGGGCGCAGCCCGAGTTCCCGCAGCCTGCCGCGCCTTGCGAGAAGCGCAGGGAACCCACGTAGTGGGCGCTGTCGCAGGGGTCGCCTTTCTTTGGTTACTTTCTTTGGCGAAGCAAAGAAAGTAACGTGCTCCGGCCACCGCCGGTATCAAAACCCACCGCGCCGCAAGGCGCTAACACCACCCCAAACAAAAAGCCCCGAAAACCGGGGCTTTTTGTTTCAACCACCACAACCAGTCACTTGGCAGCAGAAGCCGTCTGCGTCATCTGCGAAGCCTCCCACCCACCACCCAGCGCCTTGATCAACAGCACATTGGCGGTAAAGCGGCGCTGCTGCACATCCAGCGCAGTGCGCTGGGCAGACAGCAAAGATGCCTGCGTGGTGGCGACATTCACATAAGTCGCGGTGCCGGCTTTGTACTGGTTCAGTGCCAGATCAGCCGAGTCCTGTGCGGCCTTCACCGCCAAGTCCTGGGTTTTTGCTTCGTCCTGCAAAATACGCAAGGCGGCCAGGTTGTCTTCTACCTCTTGCAAGCCACCCAGTACGGTCTGGCGATATTCTGCAACGGTGGCGTCGTATAGGGCCTGCGCTTCTTGCTGGCCAGCTTTCAACAAACCACCTTCAAACAACGGTTGGGTCAGACCGGCGCCCAGCGACCAGATACGGTTAGGCAGGTCGAACAAGTTTCCCCATTCATTGCCTTGATAACCACCAGAGCCCGACAGCGTCAGCGCCGGGTACATGGCCGCAGTGGCGACGCCGACATTGGCGTTGGCTTGTGCGACAGCACGTTCGGCCGAGGCAATGTCAGGGCGGCGTTGCAGCAAATCAGACGGAAGGCCGGCCGGGACATCCGGTAGCGTGGCCATCAGTGCGGGTTGCTCTGGCAGGCTGAAATTGGCCGGGGCCTTGCCAATCAGGATGGCAATGGCGTGCTCCAGTTGTGCACGGGACACACCCAGATCGGTCTGTGATGCTTGCGCGGTCAACAACTGCGTTTGAGCCTGGGCGACGTCAGCGCGGGTGACGATGCCAGCCTTGTACTGGTTTTGCGTCAGCGTCAGTGACTTCTGGTAGGCGTCGACCGTCTGGTTCAACAGCACTTTCTGGGCATCAATCACGCGCAGCTGAAAGTAATCCTGCGCCAGCGTGGCCTGAGCGGAGAGCAAGGCCCCGGCCAGGTTGGCCGCTACCGCTTGCGTGTTGGCGTCCTGGGCTTCGACCTGGCGGCGCACCTTGCCCCAGATATCCGGCTCCCAACTGGCGTTCAGCGTCGCACCGTAGTTGTTCTTCACGGCGCTGCGCTGGACGGTGGTTTGCGAGCCACCGGTACCGCTCACGGTACTGGTATTGCTCTGGCTGCGCGAGGCAGACAGATCCAGCCCCAGCGTGGGCCAGTAAGCGGCGCGGGCCACATCACCAGCGGCCTGGGCCTGGCGATATTGCGCTTCAAACTGTTTGACGGTCTGGTTGGTCACCTGGACCTGATCGATCAAACCGTTCAGCGTGCTGTCGTTGTAGGCCTCCCACCACTTGCCACGCGGGGCCAGGTCTTGCGGGTTGGCCTGCTGGAAGCCCTGGGCTTCCTTGAACGCCGTACCGGCATCCATCTGCGGCGCGCCTTTGTAATCAGGGCCTACGGCGCAGCCTGTCAGCGCAGCCACAACGGCAAAGGTCATCAGGGTAAGTGTCAGATTGCGTTTCATTTAGCGGGCTCCTGCGCCACTTTGCGCGTCAAACGTCGTTTGTGCTTCGGTCCGGCCCATCAGGCGCAGACACCAGAAACGGAAACGGTCCAGGTACAGATACATAACAGGGGTGGTGTACAACGTCAGCACCTGGCTGACCACAAGACCACCAACGATTGAAATCCCTAACGGCTGACGCAGTTCAGCGCCATCGCCCTGCCCCAGCGCCAAAGGGATGGCCCCGAGGATGGCCGCCATGGTCGTCATCATGATCGGGCGGAACCGCAACAGGCAGGCGTGATAGATGGCATCTCGCGAGGTCATGCCCTGTTTTCGTTCTGCCTCCAGGGCAAAGTCGATCATCATGATGGCGTTCTTCTTGACGATACCAATCAGCAACAACACGCCAATCAAGGCCACGATGGTGAACTCGGTCTTGAACAACATCAGCGCCAGCAATGCCCCTACCCCGGCGGATGGCAGCGTGGAGAGAATCGTGATCGGATGCACGTAGCTCTCGTACAAGATACCCAGCACGATATACACCGCCACAATGGCCGCCAGGATCAGCAGCGGCTGCGAGTTCTGCGATTGCTGGAACGCCGCCGCACTACCGGCAAAACTGCCGTGAATGGATGTCGGCACGCTCAGCCGGTTCATGGTGTCTTCAATCGCCGCCTGAGCCTGCGACAAAGACGTACCCGGGTCCAGGTTGAACGAGATCGTCGCCGCGACAAACTCGCCCTGATGGTTCACCGCCAGCGGCGTAAATGTCGGGCCGTAACTGGCAATGGTCGAGAGCGG
>JASLES010000270.1 GCA_030151005.1 Silvimonas sp. | reverse complement strand
CGAGCGTGGTCGTGGCCAGTGACAACGATCCCACTTGCACGCTGGATCGCGCCACCGCGCTGGCGGCCACATGGGGCAGTGAACTGGTGCCATTGTCTGGTGTGGGACACATCAATGTGGATTCTGGCCATGGGGATTGGCCGGTGGGGGTGAAGTTGTTGCGGCAGCTTTTGCGTAAGTTGGGGCGGATGAATTGAGGTTTGAGGGCGGAGGCGGGAATTCAGCCCGGCCGCCACAGATTGCCACTGTCTGGTCGTAGCCCGGATGGAGCCGGAGGCGGGAATCCGGGGTAGCGATATGTACAAGAATGGGCTGTTTGCTATTTAGACCACTCGTCATTCCCGCGGAGGCGGGAATCCAGTCTGGAGCCGGAACGGCTCCGTTCTCTAGCGAGAACCAGTGTGTTAGCGCCTGGCGGCGCGGGTTTGAAAAGCATTTGATACCGGGGGTGCCCGGAGCACGTCCCTTTCTTTGCCTCGCCAAAGAAAGTAACCAAAGAAAGGCGACCCCAGCCTGGCGGCCCTCCGGGCTGCCCTCGGTTGGTCGGGAGCCTAAGGTCTCCCTCCACGCCCTCGGCGCTGGGCTTTTATGGGGAGGGAAAATCAACGGCAACGGCAACGGCAACGGCAACAGCAACAGCAACAGCGAAAACCAATAGCCGCAGCATAGAGTCTGGCAGCGTCTTGGCGATCTATTCTTCAGGGGTTCACCCAGCCCTGTTCAGCATCGGCCAGCGTTTGAAACAGGTTAATATACGACCGGTCGGGTCAACGGCAAACGACGTTGGTCGTTACACATGAAACCATTGCCGGTATCATGACCCGCCGCCGCACGCATGCAAGGTTCTAGCCGGTAAAGAGGCGTTGGGCTTTACCGTCACCAAGATAACCAGGAGATACAATGGAATACCGCAAGCTTGGTCGTACCGATCTGGAAGTCAGCCTGATCGGCCTTGGCACCATGACCTGGGGCGAGCAGAACACAGAAGCCCAAGCACACGAGCAAATTGATTACGCGCTGTCGGCAGGTGTGAATTTCCTGGATGTGGCAGAGATGTATCCGGTGCCACCCAAGCCGGAGACGCAAGGCCGCACCGAAGAATACATTGGCACCTGGCTGGCAAAGACCGGCCGCCGCAAAGATGTGGTCATTGCCACCAAGGCCGCTGGCCCGGTACGTCAGGCGCACCAGCCCAACCATATTCGCGGGGGCGAGACCAACCACAACCGCGCCAGCCTGTTTGCTGCAGTAGATGGCAGCCTCAAACGCCTGCAGACAGATTACATCGATCTGTACCAGTTGCACTGGCCGGATCGCAGCACCAATACGTTTGGCCGCCTGGCGTATCCGTGGATTGATGGCGAAGAAACCGTCGCCATCGACGAGACCCTCTCCGCGCTGGCTGAACTGGTCAAGAGCGGCAAGATTCGTCACATCGGCGTGTCCAACGAAACCCCGTGGGGTGTGGCGCAGTTCCTGGCGGCGGCTGACAAGCACAACCTGCCACGCATTGTGTCAATCCAGAACCCGTATTCGCTGGTGAACCGCACGTTTGAGATTGGCTTGTCAGAGTTCAGCCACCGCGAACACGTCGGCTTGCTGGCCTATTCGCCCATGGCGTTTGGCACGCTGTCGGGCAAGTACCTCAATGGTCAGCGTCCGGCCGATGGCCGCATCACGCTGTACCAGCGCTTTACCCGCTACACCAAGCCGGAAGTGGAAGCCGCTGTCACCGGGTATGTCGAGCTTGCCCGCAAATACGGCTTGTCGCCGGCCCAGATGTCGCTGGCGTTTGTAAACAGCCGCCCGTTTGTGACCAGCAACCTGATTGGCGCGACCACCATGGCGCAGTTGAAAGAGAACATCGAAAGCGTGAACGTGACACTCGGTGCAGAGATCCTCGCCGAGATTGAAGCCGTTCATGTAAAGCAGCCGAACCCGGCTCCTTGATCGCGCAAACGCTCAGCGCTTCAGTTGCGACTGACGCACCGGGCGTACGCGTTTGATGTTGGCCGCAGCCATGATAAATGGCTGCGGCTCACTACCCAATGTACCGACGGAACAGGCCAGATGCCTGTTCCGTTTTCTATTCCCCGGAACCGTCCGCAATGGCTTCATCGCTACTGTCTCTGAAACCCTACCGCCACTTCCTGGCAAGTCGCCTTGGTTCTTTTCTGGCCTATCAGATGCTGGCTGTTGCAGTGGGCTGGCAGATGTACGACCTGACCCACAGTGCGCTTAACCTGGGTTTTATCGGCATTGCGCAGTTTCTACCGCAATTATTGCTGACACTGGTCGTGGGCCATGTGGCAGATCGCTATGACCGGCGCCGTATCGTCACCCTGTGCCAGGGGCTGGAAGGTTCGGTGGCGCTGTTGCTGGCGCTGGGCAGTTTCTTTCATTTGCTCACTCCCGCGCTGCTTTACGTGGGCGCGTTCTGCATTGGCGCGGGCCGCGCGTTTGAATCGCCCAGCCTGCAAGCGCTGGTGCCCAGCCTTGTGACGGAAGAAGACTTGCCGCGCGCGCTGGCACTGAACTCCAGCGTGATGCAGATCGGGATTATCTCCGGCCCGGCATTGGGCGGTTTCATTTACGCCATTGGCCCGGACGCGGTGTACGCCACTTGCGCGGTTGCGTGGTGCGTTGCCACAGTCGCCATCGGCACCATGCCGCTCTTGCGCAAGATAGAGAACAAACAACCTCCGGCGTCGCTGGAGTTCTTGTTTGCCGGCATCCGTTATATCCGCGAAAAACGGGTGATTCTGGGCGCGATCTCGCTGGATTTGTTTGCTGTACTTCTGGGCGGTGCAACCGCGCTGTTGCCCATCTATGCCAAAGACATCCTGCATACCGGCCCGTGGGGCATGGGCATGCTGCGTTCCGCCCCGGCAGTGGGGGCGCTGTTGATGTCGGTCTATCTGGCGCACAACCCCCTGCAGCGTCGTGTAGGCAAGATCATGTTTGGCGCCGTGGCGCTGTTTGGGCTGGCGACGATTGTGTTTGGTCTTTCCAGCAACTTTTTTGTCTCGCTGGGGGCGCTGGCGGTGCTGGGGGCGTCTGACATGATCAGCGTGGTCGTGCGCTCATCGCTGGTGCAGCTGGAAACCCCGGATGCCATGCGCGGCCGGGTGAGCGCGGTCAGTTCCATCTTCATTGGGGCATCCAACCAGTTGGGCGAGTTTGAATCCGGTGTCACCGCCGCCTTGCTCGGGCCCATTCCCGCTGTGGTGATTGGCGGTGTAGGCACGCTGATTGTGGTGGGATTGTGGATGCGCTGGTTTCCGCAGCTGACGCAGCGGGAGTCGCTGGTGAACAAGCCGGCATAAGGATCTGGGTGCGTTCCACGGACTTGTCATTCCGGTCCTCGGCGGCCCCCTTGAGCCGGAATCCAGTCTGACTACCTCAGGTGGCCTTTGCGCAAGGTTACCCCGCCACCGCCGCCTCAGCTCGCGGAAACACGCGTACCAGCACAATCCGTGGCCCGCGCATTTTTTTGATGACGACGCTAAAGCGTTCAAATTCGATGCGTTCGCCTTCTTCCGGCACACGGCCGGTTTTCAGTTGAACAAGGCCACCCACGGTATCCGCGCCTTCGACGTCAATATCAATACCCAGCGCGCGTTCCAGCGTCACCACCGGCAAGGTGCCTTTGCCAATCAATGAGCCGTCATCCATTTGCGTCCAGTCGTCCTGATTCTGGCGGAATTCATCGCGGATTTCGCCCACCATGGCGCTCAACAGGTTATCCATGGTGATAAAGCCAACCGGGTCGCCTTCGCCATCCGCCCAGGCCACAACCGCAAAGTGGGGCGAGCCGCTACGCATGCGTTCCAGCAGGGTACGTGCGGGCAGGGTGGGCAACACAATTTCGGCGGTGCGCACCAGGCCATCCAGTGAGTCTTCCAGCCGGCCATGATGTTTGGCGAGGAAAATATCTTTCAGATGGATCACGCCTTTGACCTCGCCATGGGCATCCAGATACGGATACCGGCTGTAGCGATTACGGGCAATGATGTCCAGGTTCTCGGCCAGCGTATTGCGGGCATCAAGCACCACGGCCTCGGTAAACGGGTGCATCAGGTCTGCCACGTCCAGCGTGGGGAAATCCAGTGACTGCGCCAGCGTGCGCCAGGCCTTGCGGGAGAACCCGGCCTCCGGCTTGCTGGTGCGCATGATCAGTTTGATCTCGTCGGCGGAGTAATCGCCTTCGTGATCATGTGCCACCGACAAGCCCACCCATTTGAGAACCAGTGACGCGCTGGCGTTAAGCAGCCAGATGGCCGGGTACATCAGCCAGTAGAACGCATACAGCGGCGGCGCGGTCCACAGGCCAATCGTGGCGGAGCGACGAATCGCCATCGATTTGGGCGCAAGTTCACCCACCACGATATGGAGAAAAGAAATGGTGAAAAACGCGACGGCAAACGACACGCCGCTGATGATCTCAGGGTTGGTCACGCCCACCCACCCCATGGCGGGTTCGATCAGGTGCGCAAACGCGGGCTCGCCCACCCAACCGAGCCCCAGCGAGGCCAGCGTAATCCCCAGCTGGCAGGCAGAGAGATAAGCATCCAGATTGGCGTGGGTTTTTTCCAGAATACGGCCGCGCAGACCGTACATGCGGGCCATGGCCTTGACCTGGGTTTGCCGCAATTTCACAAGGCCAAATTCGGCGGCCACAAAAAAGCCGTTTAACAAAACCAGTGCCACGGCCAGCACAATCAGCATCAAGCTGCTACTCATTGAGGGGATGAACAAATGCAAGTGATGTTCACCACTTTAACTGACGCCGCCCTTTTGCGCCGCCCCTTTTATTGGCCGGGGTCGGTGGCCAGCGGTGATTATTTACGTCAGGTGAACCCGGCACCGCCAGAAAGAATCTGATGCAGATCCGCTTCAAGCAGAACAAGGATCATCATGAGAGCCGCTCACTTTGTGTTGTTGCTGGTGTTATGCGGCAGTGCCATCGCCTGGTCTACCTTGTCTGGTACGACGCCAGCGCCGGTCAGGCGTGTGGCTGGCAACCCGTAATAAAAAACCCGCCAGCTGGCGGGTTTTTTCATGGGTGGCGAACGGGGATCAAACCTGCCCCTTGAGCCAGCGCGCCGCATCCAGCGCGTAATACGTCAGGATGGCATCTGCACCAGCGCGCTTGAATGCCAGCAAGGATTCCAGCACCACTTTCTTTTCATCCAGCCAGCCGTTGCGGATGGCGGCTTGCAGCATGGCGTATTCGCCAGACACCTGGTAAACAAAGGTCGGGACGCCGAACTCTTCTTTTACCCGGCGGACGATATCCAGATACGGCATGCCTGGCTTGACCATGACCATATCCGCACCCTCGGTCAGATCCATAGCCACTTCATGCAGCGCTTCGTCCGAGTTGGCCGGGTCCATCTGATACTGGAACTTGTTGCCCTTGCCCAACGTGGCGGCAGAGCCCACGGCATCGCGGAACGGGCCGTAAAAGGCGGAAGCGTACTTGGCCGAATACGCCAGGATGCTGGTCATCTCATGACCTTTTTCATCCAGTGCGGCGCGCACAGCACCAATGCGGCCATCCATCATGTCGCTGGGGGCGACCATATCCACGCCAGCATCCGCGTGACACAAGGCTTGCTTGATCAGGGCCACCACGGTTTCTTCATTGAGCACATAACCGTCGTCGTTAATCAGGCCGTCCTGGCCGTGGCTGGTGTAGGGGTCCAGCGCAATATCCGTGATCACACCCAGTTGCGGAAACGCCTGTTTGAGTGCACGCACCGTCCGTGGAACCAAACCATCCGGATTCCACGCTTCTTCTGCGCCTTCGGTCTTGAGCGACGGGTCAATAGACGGGAACAACGCCAGCGCCGGCACGCCCAGTTCCACCGCCTCTTTGGCGGTCTTGAGCAGAAGGTCGATGGATTGACGCTTCACGCCCGGCATGGACGCAACGATTTCTTCGCGGTTTTCGCCTTCATGCACAAAGACCGGCAGGATCAGGTCGCTGGGCATGAGTACGTTTTCACGCATCAGGCGGCGGGAGAAATCATCACGACGCATGCGGCGCATGCGCGTGTTCGGAAACTGGCGTAGATAACTCATGGCGGGTCTTGTTCGCGGGTTGATTGATGAAGATCAATCAGCCCATTTTATCTGACCCTGCGCCGGGTTGCCGTTGTGAATACGGGCATTGCGTTTGTCATAACGCACCATGCCCAACTCACGCGCATCGATCTCTGAACGGCGGCCCAGTACGGCATCGGCAATCACGCGTGCGCTGCCGCAAGACATGGTCCAGCCCAGCGTGCCGTGACCTGTATTGGTGAACAGGTTCTC
>JASLES010000245.1 GCA_030151005.1 Silvimonas sp. | reverse complement strand
TTCGAGCATCTCTTATTCCCCGGTTTGAAATTATCCTGACTACTTGGTTTGTTGCGTTGAAAACGCTGATTGAATAATGGTTTATAGCGCCTGGCTGGCGGTGTTTGCCAGTCAGCTTGCCATCCCATTTTTTTAATTGCTTTCGGTTTCCCCGATGCGTGAAGCCAGGTCGATCAACAACGTGTCCGGCGCATGCGCCGGGTCAAACAAAACCGTGTCCACTAACCACCCACACCCGCCAGTGCCAGCACACCCATCAAGGCAAAAATGGCAGCGGCCACAAAGCGTACATAGCGCAAGATATGCATGCGGGCACTGATCCAGTTGCCGATAAATACCGCAGGCACATCAGCCAGCAGCATACCGAGTGTGGTACCCGCGATAACTTGCCATAAAGGTTGGTATTTCACCGCAAGGGCGATCGTGGCAATTTGCGTTTTATCGCCCATTTCGGCAAGAAAAAACGTCATGGCTGTCGCGATAAACGCGCCATGTGCCTTGATCGGGCTCTCGCCCTCTTCGTATTGATCCGGGATCAGTGCCCAGGCGGCGATGGCCAGAAAGCCAATGCCCACCACCCAGCGCAGAACTTCGTGCGAAATAAACCCGGCCAACAACACGCCGATCCAGCCCGCAGCAAAGTGATTGAAAATCGTGGCCGCAAAAATGCCCGCGACAATGGGTAGCGGTTTGCGAAAGCGCGCGGCCAGAACCAGTGCCAGAAGCTGGGTTTTGTCACCCATTTCTGCAATGGCCACCACGCCGGTAGAGACGAGAAAGGCGTCGATCATCTGTTGTGTATTCAGTTCCGCGCCAACCCGCGCGGGATGATTTACCGCCCGCAACAGCAACAAAGCCGCTGGCAAAACAGGCTAAAGGCTTGCGCCATCAACCCGTTTTGCGAGCGACTTCCGGTTCTGCCGCGATCAACGGAAAATACTTTCCTGAAGACCAAAAGGTGCGCAGTTTACTCTCGCCAAGCTTTCAGTTCAACCTTACAACCGGGCTTGACGACCTGGGGATTGCCGCAGTCCCCGCCTCAGCTGGCACAAATTGCCAACAAGGTCCGGCCGCCAGACCTTGCTGGTCACTCAATCCCGATAACGCAGCCGCCATTGCGATGGCTGCGCAGAGATGCGCTTTTATTCTTGCGGCGCGGCCAGGGTCTGTTCGATATGTTTGACAAGGCCCGCGCAACCGGCTTCCACCAGATCCAGAACGTGCTCAAACCCATCCGGGCCGCCGTAGTATGGATCGGGGACGTCCTTGCCTTCCTGGCCGGGGGCAAAATCGAGGAACATCTTGAGGCGGTTACGCTGCTCAGCCGGGCATTGCCGCTCCAGCCGCGTGTAGTGACCTTTGTCCATGGCCAGAATCAGATCGAACTGACTGAAATCGGGCTTGTGCACCTGGCGCGCACGCAAAAACGACAAATCATAGCCACGCTTGCGTGCATGTTGCTGCGCACGACGATCCGGCGCTTCGCTGACGTGATAGTCATCCGTGCCGGCGGAATCAATATCCACCTGATCTTGCAGACCAGCCTTGCGCACCAACTGGCGCATGACGCCGTCAGCAGTGGGACTACGGCAGATGTTCCCTGTGCAGACAAAGAGAACTCTGAATTTTTTTATATTTTTCATAAACCTGGATTCATTTTTCCAGCCACAGACACACCGGTATTGAGGCATACCGGCACCACAGAAGCACCATGTTACCACCCCTGGACCAGCCTCAACCGTCCGTTTGAAACAAGGCTTTAAAACTGTCTCATACGGGTTATCACCAAGGCGAGCGATCCCGCCTTCACGGCAAAGCAACAAAAACAGACAATGCCCCTCCGGCCATCAGCAAGTCATTGAATCCAGTAAAAATATTTGCTTTATCTGACAACAGTCGCTGGAAATCCAATACACAGCGTTTCCAAAATGTCCGACCGGTGTGCGTCACGCCACAACGTCTTTCTTGCCTTTCGGCGGCGGCGACTTTCTGCCCACCCCTGCCCGCCAAGATGTTCAGATTGATTTTCGGAGATGCAAAATGGTGACAAGACGCGCCTTGCTCAAGGCAGCGCTCGCGAGCGGCGTGCTCGGACTGCTGCCAGCGTGGGCCCAAGCGGATGATCAGGACTTCAATTCGCTTTACAGCATGCTGCTTGCGCATCCGGAATTACTGGCGGGCGGCAATGACCGGGAAGGCCGCATGGCCGAATCCGCCACCCGCGCTATCACTCCGCACATCAAGCCCTCGACCACGCCGGTGTCAGACAACGCGGCCAAAATGATCATTCTGTTTGAGGTCACCAGTCAGACAGTGTACGAGAAGAAATATCGTCATCCGGTGGTGCCTGCAGCAGAAAGCGGCGTGACGATCGGCGTGGGCTACGATCTGGGCTATGTGCAGCCCGATTGGCTAGCGCAAGACTGGGGTGATTATCTGGATGCTGCCACCGTCAAACGCCTTACCGCTGCATGCGGTCTGACCAAAACCAAAGCCAAAGCGGCATTGCCCAAAGTAAAAGACATTGATGTGCCCTGGGCCACCGCTGAAAAACAGTTCAAGGAGGTCCTGCTGCCGCGGTACGTGGCCGAGACCGAAAACGCGCTACTCAATACCAAAGAGCTCTCGCCCGATAGCCTGGGCGCGCTGGTGTCACTGGTGTACAACCGCGGCCCCTCCTTCAAAAAGACCGGCGATCGCTATACCGAAATGCATCAGATTGGCGCCCACATGGAAAACGAGGCTTTTACCGGTATCCCGCAAGAATTACTGGATATGCGCCGGCTCTGGCAAAACAACCCGGACACCAAGGGCCTGGTGACACGGCGGGAGCTGGAGGCGGCCTTGTTCAAGCAGGGTCTGGCCTGAGGAGCGCACCATGTCCATCGTATTTTTTCGGCGATTGCTGGCGTTGGCGGCGCTGGCGTTGATGCATGCCACGTTCGCTGCAGACCCGAAGCGGATTGCGCTGTTGATCGGCAACGATGATTACGACATGGACGGCCACTTTACCTCGCCCACCAAACCGCATTTTGTGCCGGACCTGAAACAGCCCTGCCATGACATTGATCTGATTGCCAAGCCCTTGAAGAGCGCGGGGTTTGAGGTGCTGGAACGCTGCAATCTGAAGCAGGCCGATCTGGACAGCACGCTGGCCGCGCTCAAGCCTGAATTCAAAAGCTTGCCTGGGCACTCTGCCGTCTTTGTGTATTACGCCGGGCACGGCATGGCACGCCACGGCTACACCTTTACCGTACCCGTGATGTTCCAGTGGGATCAGGGCGCGCTAGACAAAGACACTGCCGACAACCAGATCAAATTCTTCAAACACAACGCCAACGACGTGCGCGCCCTGTTCGATGCGCTGCCCAGCAGCGATGACATTGGTGTGGTGGTGGCACTTGATAGCTGTCGGGACGACCCGCTGACCGAATCCGTGGGTTACAACGAGGCGGTTTCCGTACAAGTACCACCCAATACCGTCGTGCAATACGCCACCACGGAAGGCGAAACCACGCCCGACGGTGGCAATGCCGACAAGCGCTACGCCAATATCCTGGCGGCAGAGCTAAGCCGGGGTGGTGATATGGGGGCGATTCTGGGCCGCGTGCAGGCGCGCATGTGGAAGCTGTACCGCGCCAACCAGATCCCCACTTATGCCGATACCAAACCCGGCCCGGCATTTATGGCGCTGGCGCCCTTACCACTCAAGGTTGCGTACAAGCCATCCACCGCCATCACAGTCACCCCCAAGCCGAGCACCGGCACATTGCCCAAGCTGTACGAGGTACACGCAGAGACCAAAGAAGATCTGGATAAACGCAATGTGCGGCTGGATGTGTTGTGGTGCGCCGGGAATGGCGAACAAACGCGGTTTGCGCAGGCCAAAAGCATTGCCGA
>JASLES010000235.1 GCA_030151005.1 Silvimonas sp. | reverse complement strand
CTTTGCATCAGACCTGAAGAAGGAATGCCGCCATGAAGCCAGCTCACGGTTTACCGTTACGTTTATACAATGCGCAAGTCCTGTGTATTCGTGATCGTAGTGTGCGTATCGCCTGTGGCAAGGCGTGGCTGACGGATGCCCATGGCAAAGACCTGATTCTGGAGACTGGACAGTGTTACCGCATCGCTGGTGTGGCCGTGATCGAGGCCATTGGCGCTACAGATCTGGTGTTAGAGCGCGCGAGGGCATCATCCCCCAATGATGTACTTATGGTGAGCTGAGGAGATGGCCATGAACGAGCAAATCGCACATTACGAATACAAGCTGCAATACGAGATCGACGCTGCGGACTTGATGTATATGCTGGGCACGGGCCGGCCGGTGGTGGTTCTGGATGCCCGCAAACCAGAGGCGTTTTTGCAAGAGCACATTCCCGGCGCAATCAACTTGCCGCATCGCGCCATGACCGAAACCAGTACCGCCCACCTGGCGCGTGACGTGCTGTACGTGACCTACTGCGATGGCATTGGCTGCAACGCCTCGACCAAAGGTGCGCTGAACCTGGTACGGCTGGGTTTTCAGGTTAAAGAATTGATGGGAGGCCTGGACTGGTTCAAACGGGATGGCTACGCCACAGAAGGGGAGAGCGCTACTGAGTCGAACAAGTTGACCTGTGCCTGTTGAGTCTTGTGTCAGTCTGGCGCTTTCCCTTCTGGAAAGTGCCAGACTGGTAATTTGCCAATCTGATCATTGCTACCAGAACTTTTGAGCTTGAGACGGACCTATCCTGCATACCCATAAAACCACAGGAGCCCGCCTTAATGTTTCGCACCTCGCTGCGGTATGGCGTTCTGGCACTCGCCTTGAGTGGCTTTGCCGCGCTGGCACACGCCGATGAGCGCCATCAGCACGGCAGCACCAAGCCGGCCCCGCGCCCTCCACATGCCCGCCCACCGGCACATGCGCACCGTCCGCCCCCACCTCCAGCATATCGCCCACCGCCTTACTGGCATAGCAGGGACCAGTGGCGCCATGCGCATAGCCGGCATCTGCGGGGGCGTTATTTTGATGATTGGCATCGCAGCTATTACTACCGCCCAGGCCAGTGGGTCTGGTATCAGGGGCGCGTGTGGGAACCTCGCCGGCCTTTGTTGTCCACCGAAATTGGCCTGACGCCGTTGCAATCACCGGGGCTCTGGCTGGATATCACCGCACGTATTCCACTCAATTGAAGTGGCGAGCGGGCCAGGGTGGTAATAACACCGGTCGAACTGTTGACCACCTCATATCTTCGCGTAATTTAACTGGCGTAAAAATGAGATGGTGCGCAAGCACCCAGGACAATAAAGGAGAAACAACATGAACAGGAAAGTGCTGATTCCGCTGGTTGCTGCTGCCAGCTTGCTGATGGGTTCTGCTGCCATGGCAGATGACGATCATCACGATCATGGCCAGGACCACCCGCCACAACATTACGATGACCACGGTCATCATGACGATCATGGTCATCGCCCACCGCCGCCACCATCCCAGCGTCACTGGGCCTCGCGCGATGATTGGCGCCGTGCCCACGCCGGCCACCTGAAGGGGCGTTACTTTGACGACTGGCGCACCGGCTACCGTTACCAGCCGGGCCAGTATGTCTGGTACAACGGCCGCGCCTGGGAGCCAGCCCGCCCCTTGACCGAAACGGAAGTGCGCATGGCGCCGACACCGGGTCTGTGGGTGGACATCACCGCCAGTTTCCCGCTGAACTGACCAGCGCAGAGCAATACCGCACCATCAAAAAACGGCAGCCTTGGGCTGCCGTTTTTTGATCGCCGGGTGCCAAACCGGGCGGCGGCGATCGCAGTCATGACCAGTATCGAAATTGAGGATGCAAATCAGTGACGCTACTGTCGCCTCTCGTAACGATCGGTACAAATTGTTAACTTGCTAACAGAAGAGCCAGGCAAAGCCGGGCACGATGCGTTCATGGACAAGACAGACAAGGAGATACATCCATGAAGCCCCGCACTCGTACCCTGATGAATACATTGCTGGCGTTGCTGATGGTGGGCAGCGTCGGTGCCGCCCTGGCCCATGACCACGATGATGATCATTGGCATGACGACCACCACGATCATGGCCGCCACGAAGGCTGGTACAAAGATGACCATCGCGGCCCGCCGCCGCGTTATCACGATGACCCGCGCTGGCATGATCGTGGCCGCTGGGATCATTGGGCTGAAAGCCGTCATCACCACTTTGTGGATTGGCGTCCGGGCTATGTCTACCAGCCAGGTCAATGGGTCTGGTATCAAGGCCGTGCCTATGAAGCCCGCGTACCCGTCGTTGCCGCCAACGTCGCTGTGCCGGTCGCCCAGCCGGGTGCATGGCTGGATATCTCTGCCAGTATTCCGCTGAACTAAGCCCGGACTACCTGGTAAAACAAAAAGCCCGCCGGAGTGATCCGGGCGGGCTTTTTTATGGCGCTTGCCAGGCAATCAGGCCAGCTTGGCCAGTTGCGCGGTCAGTTGCGCTAGCTTGCCTTCCAGTTCAGCAATCTGGGCGCGATCTTTCTCGACCAGATGTGCCGGGGCCTTGTCGACGTAGCCCGGTTTTTCCAGCTTGGATTTCACGCGCTCCACGCCCTCTGCGGTCTTGGCAATTTCTTTTTGCAGACGCGCAGTCTCGGCCGCCTTGTCGATTTCTACCTTGAGCATCAGACGTGTGGTGCCTGCAACCGCAACGGGCGCGTCGTCCTCTGGCAACTTGGCCAGTACGTTGACTTCAGTCAGCTTGCACAGCGGCACCAGGTAAGGGCCGAACTTGGCCAGCGACGCGTCGCCTTCCAGGAATAACGGGGCCTTCTGAGCCGGAGACAGACCCATCTCGCCGCGCAGGTTCCGTGCGGCAAAAGCCAGCGCCTTGAGTTCTTCCACTTCGGCAATGGCAGCAGGATCAATCTTGCTCTCGTCCGCCACCGGCCAGGCCGCAACCATGATCGAGTCAGTGGTCTTGCGGCCCGCCAGCGGTGCCACGGTCTGCCACAGTTCTTCCGTAATGAACGGCATGATCGGGTGGGCCAGACGCAGAATCACTTCCAGCACGCGGATCAGCGTACGGCGCGTGGCGCGTTGCTGGGCCGGCGTGCCGTTCTGCACGGAGACCTTGGCCAGTTCGATGTACCAGTCGCAGTACTCGTTCCAGACATACTCGTAAATGGCTTGCGCACCCAGGTCAAAACGCAGCGTGTCCAGCGCCAGGGTGATGTTCTTTTCGGCTTCCTGCAGCTTGCTGATGATCCAGCGGTCGGCAAAGCCGAAGTCCAGTTCGGCGTTGTCTTCCAGCCCGCAATCCTTGCCTTCGACATTCATCAGCACAAAGCGGGTGGCGTTCCACAGCTTGTTGCAGAAGTTGCGATAACCCTCGCAGCGCTTCTGGTCAAAGTTGATAGAGCGGCCCAGGCTGGCAAGGCTGGCAAAGGTAAAGCGCAGGGCATCGACACCATAGGCTGGAATGCCGTTGGGGAATTCTTTCTCGGTCTTGGCGGCCACTTGCGGGGCTTTTTCCGGCCGGCGCAGGCCAGAGGTGCGTTTTTCCAGCAGCGGTTCCAGCGCGATGCCATCAATCAGGTCGACCGGGTCGAGCACATTGCCTTCAGACTTGGACATCTTCTTGCCTTCGCCATCGCGCACCAGACCATGTACGTACACCTGCTTGAACGGCACTTTGCCGGTCAGATGCGTGCTGAACATGATCATCCGGGCAACCCAGAAGAAGATGATGTCGTAACCCGTCACCAACACGGACGAAGGCATGAAGGCCTTCAGTTCGGCGGTTTCGTTCGGCCAGCCCAGCGAGGAAAACGGTACAAGGCCAGAACTGAACCACGTATCCAGCACGTCGTTATCGCGCGTCAGCGGCTTGCCGCCCGACTTTTGCAGCGCTTCGGCTTCGGTACGGGCAACGTACACCTTGCCGTCGGCATCGTACCAGGCGGGGATTTGATGCCCCCACCACAGCTGGCGGCTGATACACCAGTCTTCAATGTTCTTCAGCCACGCTTGATACGTGTTGACCCAGTCGCCCGGCACAAACTGCACTTCGCCGTTGTCGACGACATCCAGCGCTTTTTGCGTGATGCTCTTGCCGGTAGCATCTGGCTTGCTCATGGCGACAAACCACTGGTCGGTCAGCATGGGCTCAATGACCGTGCCGGTACGATCGCCACGCGGCACCATCAGCTTGTGTTTCTTCACCTCAACCAGGAAGCCTTGCGCGTCCAGATCGGCGACGACCTGTTTGCGAGCGGCAAAGCGCTCCATGCCCTGATAGGCAGCCGGTGCGGCATCGTTGATTTTTGCATCCAGGGTGAGGATGGAAATCTGCGGCAGATTGTGGCGCTGGCCCACGGCGTAATCGTTGAAGTCGTGCGCCGGGGTCACTTTGACCACGCCAGTACCAAATTCCTTGTCGACGTAATCATCGGCAATGATCGGCAATTCACGGTCGCACAGCGGCAGTTTGACCATTTTGCCAATCAGATGCTGGTAGCGCTCGTCTTCCGGGTGAACCATCACGGCGACGTCACCCAGCATGGTTTCCGGGCGGGTGGTGGCGACGGTCAAGTGGGTCAGACCGGTTTTGGTATCTGCCTCAACCAGCGGATAACGGATATGCCACAGATTGCCGTCTTCTTCTTCGGAGATGACTTCCAGGTTGGACACGGCCGTGCCCAGTACCGGATCCCAGTTCACCAGACGCTTGCCGCGGTAGATGAGGCCTTCTTCAAACAGTCGCACGAACACTTCGGTAACCACGGAGGACATCTTGTCGTCCATGGTGAAGTATTCGCGACTCCAGTCCACCGACGCACCCATGCGGCGCATCTGGCCGGTTATGATGTCGCCGGATTGTTTCTTCCACTCCCACACTTTCTCGATAAAGGCCGGACGACCCAGGTCATGGCGCGACACGCCTTGCGCATCCAGCTGGCGCTCTACCACGATCTGCGTGGCGATACCGGCGTGATCGGTGCCTGGCAGCCACAGCGTATTTTCACCCTTCATGCGGTGATAACGGGTCAGGCCATCCATGATGGTCTGATTGAACGCGTGACCCATGTGCAGCGTCCCGGTCACATTGGGCGGCGGCAACTGGATGCAGAACGACTGGGCGTTCACGTCCATGCTGGGTGAAAAATAGTTGGCGGATTCCCAGCGCGGGTACCAGCTGGCCTCAATGGCGGCCGGCTCAAAGCTCTTGGCCAGTTGTTCGAGTGCAGTGCTCATGGGAGAAGGAACCAGGGTTGCGATGCAAAACCGGGAATTATACTTGGTTTGG
>JASLES010000195.1 GCA_030151005.1 Silvimonas sp. | reverse complement strand
ACCCTGGCCGCCAACGGCGGTGGCGCCATCCTGAACGTGTTGTCGGTCGTGTCCTGGATCAATTCCCCCATGATGGCCGGTTACAGCGCCAGCAAATCAGCGGCCTGGAGCCTGACCAATGGCCTGCGCCACGCCTTACGCACACAAGGCACGCAAGTATTGGGGCTGCATATGGGGTTTGTGGATACCGACCTGACCCAAGGCATTGACACCCCCAAGACCGCCCCGGAAGTCATCGTCGCCCGCGCTTATGACGCACTGGAAGCCGGCGCAGATGAAGTGCTGGGTGACGAGATCACGGAACAAGTGAAAGCCGGGCTTTCTGCAACGCCTGGTGTTTATACGACGGACCTGCGGGCGCGGGCGGAGTAAGGTGGAGAAGGCAACAGCGGGCGGATGCTTGCCGTTGCCGTTGCCGTTGCCGTTGCCGTTGCCGTTGCCGTTGGGGTTGGGGTTGCTGTTGCTTTTGACTTGTCTCCCCTCCGGCAGCGCCGAGCATCGCAGGGAAGTCCGGGGTTTCGGCGTAAGGGTGTTTGAGGCCAAAGGCCGAGTTCCCTGGAGCCCGCCGGACTTCGCGAGAAGCACAGGGCACCCGAAGGGCGCTGTCGCAGGGGTCGCCTTTCTTTGGTTACTTTCTTTGGCGAAGCAAAGAAAGTAACGTGCTCCGGCCACCGCCGGTATCAAAACCCACCGCGCCGAAGGCGCTAACAACCCCACAACAATATTAACCACGCCAGTCACCCCGGATTCCCGGCCAGATGGCCTTCATCCGGGCTACGAAGTGGTACTGGCCACCAAAGGCCACCTGCGGCGGCCAGACTGGATTCCCGCCTCCGCGGGAATGACGAGTCAGTGGAACAGGCCTGGCCCCATGCCAACTGCGCAGTCACCACTCCCACTCCGGCGAACCACCTCCCCGCCCGGGGCAGGAACAGCGTCCCGCTATCTCAAATCCGGAACTCCGCCACAATCTCCCGTAAACGTCCGGCCAGACTATTCACCGTCGTGGCCTGATCGGCCGCCGTACGGGTAGCCGCACCGTTGTGCTCACTGCTTTGGGCCAGATGCTCCACGTTTTGCGAGATCGACTCATTGGCAATACTTTGTTCACGCACGGCCAGCGCAACCTCGCCCATGGCGGATTCAATCCGTTCGCTGGCCTCGCGCAGTTGCTGCACAACATTGGCCGCATTGCCGGCCTGTGTGCGGCACTCATCCACGCGTCCGACCACCAGTTCCATCTGCGAAACCACCCGCCCCACGCTGTGCTGAATGCCGGTGATGGTGGTCTGAATCTGATTGGTCGAGTTGGAGGTATGCTCTGCCAGTTTGCGCACCTCGTCTGCGACCACAGCAAAACCGCGCCCCTGCTCACCGGCACGGGCGGCTTCAATGGCGGCGTTCAGCGCCAGCAAATTGGTCTGCGACGCCAGGCTTTTGATCACATCCAGCACACCGGAAATCTCACTTGATGCGCTGCCCAGTTGATCCACGTCGCGGGCGGCTTCTTCAATCAAAGAGGCAATGGACGTAATGCTGCTCTGGGTGCGCCCGAACTCCTCAGCGCTTTGCCCGCTTTTACCGCCAGCTTCTTTAGACAAACCGTGGGCTTCCTGGGCCTCTGTCGAGGTGTGAGCCAGACTGACCGCAATCTGCTCTACCGCAGCGGCGATGCTGCCGGTGTTCTGGTTCTGTAATTCGGTGCTGTTGGCCAGTTGGCGAGATGCGCCATCCAGCGCTGTAGCACTGGCCGAGAGTTCATTGGACACCGCGTTCATGCGTTGCAAGGCTTTCTGCACGTGACTGAGACACGTATTGAGCGCCGTGCCCAAAGCGCCAATTTCGTCTTCCGAGGTCACGTTGATGCGCGACGTGAAGTCGTTTTCCCGGGTCAGTACCTGCACCTTGGTCGCCACATCGCCCAGGGGGCCGGTGACCGTGCGCGTGGCCAGCCAGTAAAAACCGGACAAACCAGCCACAATGGCCACAACCATGCCGATCATGCTGAGCATGAACTGACGTTCTGCCATGGCGTGGGCTTGCGCTTCAATCTGGGTAGAGTCATCGCTGATGCGGGCCACGGCATCCGTCAACATGCGCGTGGGTTCGCGGTCGATACCCGCCACTGCGTTATCGCCTGCGGCCGACTGAAAACCGGCGGCCTTGAAGGCGTCCAGCCCTTTGCGGTAACCCTCGCCCAGTTTTTGGTGTGCATCACGAAACTGGCGAACCAGATCTGCACTAGGGCCCGGTGGCAGGATTTGTTGCAAGTGATCAGCCGTTTGCTGCACGGCCGCTTCATCTTTCAGGAAGGCATTCCAGTACTGGTCGAGCTTTTCCGGCTTGCTACCGCGCAGCAGCGTGTCTTTCCACTCTTGCACCTGAATCTTGAAGGTCACTTGCATGGACAGCACTTGAACGCGTGCGTCCTGCAGCTGTTTGACGTCGTTTTCGTAACGTCGCACGCTCGACTGCATGCCGGCAATACCGACAAACGCCGCCGCTGCCACGAGGCTGGCGGCAACCAGATAGCACACCAGTATCTTGCCTCGAACACTTCGGAACATGGCGGCTCTCCCTACCGGCAATGTCATGCCTTGATCATAAGTCAGGCTTACATTTTTTGCTTACAGGATGAAGATGGTGTCGGTTTCCTTGCACACATGCTTGCACAAGCAATTGAATTTTCGCGAAATCCGCCGCATCACTATCGACCATTGCTGGCAGATCTTGCAAAGATTGAACTAGCGGGCCAGCAGATACCGGCTGAGATCCATGCCGTAACGTTCTGCGGATTCCACCCCGACAATGCGATCAGCCCCCCGCTTGGGCTGACGCGCCATGTCCAGTTCCACGGGCGGAATATAACTGTTGCTGCGCAGCGAAAAGACCACCTTCAGCCGGGGCAACAACGGGGTTTCTGCGTTGGATTCGATCACCACCGCGATCCGGTCAGACTCCAGTCGCACCACAGACCCTACCGGGTAAATGCCCACCGTGCGGATGAAATGTTGTACCAGTTGCGGATCAAAATGATCCGGGCTCCACTCCCACAGCTTGCGCAGTACCTGCGCGGCCGGCAGGCCCTTGTGGTAAACCCGGTCAGAGGTAATGGCGTCATACACATCGACAATCGATGCCATGCGGGTGATCTGGCTGATTTGATCGCCCTTGAGCTTGTGCGGATAGCCCGTGCCATCCAGCCGCTCGTGATGGTGTAGCGCAACTTCCAGCGCAATCGGGTCAATGTCATCCAGTTGCCGCAGCACTTCCCAGCCTTCCAGCGGATGGCTTTTCATGACATTGAATTCTTCTTCGGTCAGCCGGCCAGGTTTGTCCAGAATGTGATCGGGTATGCACATCTTGCCGGTGTCATGGAGCAAACCTGCCACGCCGGCGCTACGCACCGTTTGCGCATCCATGCCCATGCTTTTGGCAAAAGCAATCATCAAGGTGCCAACGGCGACCGAATGCAAAAAAGTGTATTCGTTCTTGTTGCGGATGCACAGAATACCCAGCATGGCGCTGGGGTTGCGCTCAATGGTGCCGGCAATGGCATCGACCACGTCTTCTACTTCGGCAATTTCGACCATGCGGCCCAAGCGCACATCCTGCATTACCTTGCGCACGGCTTTGTCGGCTTGCCGGTGGATATTGGCTGCACGCTGCGCTTCATCACGCAGGGAGGTCGGTTTGTGTTCAGGCTCTGCCGGCTTGAGCAGCGCTTGCAGTAACGTCGCCTCTGTATTGGCCTCGACTTCTTCCAGCGTCGGGGCTTCGGCCACGTCGCGGCCCTTGGCGGCATCAATGTAAAGCTCTTTGAGGCCAATAGCCCGAATCTGCGCCAGATCTTCCGCCGAATCGAGCATGAACTGGTTACGCACAAACGGGTGATCGAACCAGGCCAGGTTCAAATCATGGATATACATGCCGACCGTAAGCTGGTCGATTGTTATTTTACGGATCATGCGTGGGCTCTACTTGGTCTGGAATGCGGCACTCTGGCCCAACTGCCCCGGCTAGACCGGTCAGTCAGTTTCCACTGTAACAGCGCTCTGCGCTGGTGGGTGAGCCAGACTTATCCAGCAGGCAGATTTGCCACAAATGGCGCGGTGGGCGTGCCTTGGTGGAACACCATCTGCCAGCCCAGGCCGGCCTGGCGCCAGACGGAACTGCGCAGGGCATGCAAAGAGAGCGTGCCATCGCTGGCCAGTGCGGCAGAGCGATAGGTGAGCAAGGCAATGGCGGGCGCCAACCGGTTCAAGCGGAACTCGTCGGCATAGATGTTGGGAGCGTGCTGGCCGGCCATCAACTCGTGCAACATGGCCGCTTTGTCCCAGGTGCGGCCAGATCGGCCAATCTCGGTGAAACCATCATCAAGCAACGCACCCACCTTGACCGCATCTTGACGAACGCCTGGCCGGTGCAAGGCAGTTTCAAGCTCGATCAGATGGGCGTACAAGGCGGCGTCAGACAGGTCAGGCATGGCGTCGATCAATCCGGCAGGGTCTGGCAGGTGGATTTACATCGCGCGATCACCGCGTGGACGAGAGTTGAATTCATCCACCAGTTTTTGTTCCTGTCGCGCTTCGCGCTTGAGTTCATTGGCATTGTGACGGGTTTCCAGCGTCTCGAAGGCTTTCACTTTCTTCTCGCACTCTTGCCACGCGGCCTTGAGCTTATCGTACTCACGTTGCAGACGTTCTACCTCCGTCATCTGCTGCGTGGCCGCTTCATCGAGCCGGCCCAGAAAGAGTTGAAAATCCCGCCACTGGGTCACCGTCATACCGCCCTGCCCGGACTGCGTCAGCCGGGACCGGTACTCAGAGCGGTAAGATTCAACCTGAAACAGTTTTTGCCGTGCCGTTTCTGTCTTGGCAGCGGCACTTTGCATAAGTCTGGCGGCGTCTTCGCGTTGTTCGCGACTAAGCGACAACAAAAAGGCAAAACGAAACTGAGCCACGTGTTAAAGCCTTGTTATCGGTATGACGGTCATCACCCTGCAAGCCACCAGCAGGTGCGACTTACTGCGGCGGGGCCACGCCAAAGAGTTCTGCCAGTCTGGCGCGGGCGCCAGCGTAGCTTTCCCGTTCTTCAATGGCCTGCTGCAGAAAATGCTCAAACGACGGAAAGCGGCGGATAGCATCATCCAGGGTTGGATCACTACCCGCTACATACGCCCCCACGCTAAGCAGATCGCGGCTGCGCTGGTAACGCGACCACAAATGCTTGAAACGACGTACCAGCTCAAATTCCTGGGGAGGCACAATATCGGTCATCACCCGACTGATTGATGCTTCGATATCAATCGCCGGGTAATGGCCAGATTCAGCCAGATTACGAGACAGTACAAAGTGGCCGTCCAGAATGGCCCGCGCGTTATCCGCAATCGGGTCTTGCTGGTCGTCGCCTTCCGACAACACGGTATAGAACGCCGTGATGGAGCCCCCGCCCTCTTTGCCGTTCCCTGCGCGCTCCACCAACTGGGGCAACCGCGCAAAGACCGACGCCGGATACCCCTTGGTAGCAGGTGGTTCGCCCACTGCCAAGGCAATCTCGCGTTGGGCCATGGCGTAACGGGTAAGCGAGTCCATGATCAGCAACACGTTCTTGCCTTCGTTGCGAAAATACTCGGCAATACTGGTGGCATAAGCCGCGCCATAAAGGCGTAGCAAGGGCGACGTATCCGCTGGTGCAGCCACCACAACCGAGCGCTGCAGGCCAGACTCGCCCAGAATGTTTTCGATGAAATCCTTGACCTCACGGCCACGCTCACCAATCAGGCCCACCACCACCACATCAGCCGTGGTGTAGCGCGCCATCATGCCCAGCAGCACGGATTTACCCACACCGGAGCCCGCAAACAGGCCCAGACGCTGGCCACGCCCCACCGTCAAAAGTGCATTGATGGCACGCACACCCACGTCCATGACATCGCGCACCGGCTCGCGGTACATCGGGTTGAACGGGCGGGCGAACAAGGGCATCCAGTCTTCGCTCTCAACCCGGCCTTTACCGTCCAGCGGGCGGCCCAACGCATCCACCACGCGGCCCAGCATGCCCCACCCCACCGGGACCTGGCGGCCGTGGTCTTCAATGCGCCGTTGCGGCGGGCGCGGTTTACCGTATTCAGGAATCCACGCGGCGACATCTTCGTGCGGTACCACTTCTGCGCCAGGCTCGACCCCATAGATTTCGGTCAGCGGCATCAAAAACAGTTTTTCGTCCTGGAACCCCACCACCACGGCTTCGACCGCCAGATTACCTGGCGTCATCACCTCGCACGATGCACCAATAGACAGGCGCAAGCCGGTTGCCTCCAGCACCAGGCCAGAGACTCGCACCAGCTTGCCGCGCGGCAACCAGGGGCGGATACGCTTGCTGGCGGCAGCGGCTTCTTCCAGGTACAGCCGGGTAGAGTCAAACAGATTCGTCATCGGCCGGTGCATCCAGATCCAGCGAGACAGATTCGATTTCGGGCGGCACGATCGGGCGCGGTGCCGGCGCGGCGGCAGGCGCAGGATCAGGCGCAGACAAAGCCGGTTCCGGTACTAACGGCACTTCCGCATTCCAGGCCAGATCGGCCCGGTTGGCGCGTTGCAATACGCGCAATTGGGAAGCCCAACGCGAGGTCAGCGTCAAATCGGCCCGCAACGTCGGGGTTTCCACTTTGCAACCACCCGGTGTCTGATTGGCATCGACCACAATGCGCCACACATCACGCGGCAGCTCCACGCCCAGCAAGGCTTCCAGCGCATCTACGTCATCCGGATGCGCAATAATGCGCGCCGGGGCACGCACCACCGGCATGGAGTCAATCAGCTCCCGGATGACCGGCAAAACCCGGTTACGGTCGGCATCGATTTCTACCCGGGCCAGCTCACGCGCCACCACAAGAGAGAGATCCAGCACGGACTCCGCCAGCTCTGCCTGGGCGCGTTCAGAGTAATTGGCCAATTGGTCCAGCAAGACCTTTAGCCGGCTGATCTCGTCTTCGGCCTGCGCACGGCCGGCGGCCAGACCTTCAGCCTGGCCTGCATTAAAACCTTCTTCGTGCGCTTGCTGATGGATAGCTTCAAGCTCTTCTGCCGTGGGTAGCGGTACGCGCGGCAATACAGGTTGATCCGGCAGCGCCGGCGGTGCAGCCTCTACAATTGCTACGGGTTGCGGAGTCGGCTCCGCAGCGGGCACTGGCATTGGCGCCGGCGCGTGACCGGGGCGGATGCGTGGCGGCGTGGGGTCATCGATCGTGCCCAGTTCCCAACGCTCCCAGGCGGTGAGTTCTTCCCGCGGGATGACGCGGCGCGGTGGATTAGCCATGGCAGCACCGCTTCATCATTCGACCAGACCTTCTTCACCCTTGCCGGAAAGCACGATCTGACCTTCATCAGCAAGACGCCGTACGATCTTGAGAATTTCTTTCTGTTCGGATTCCACTTCCGAGAGTTTGACCGGGCCCTTGGCCTCCAGGTCATCACGCAGCATTTCAGCCGCACGCTGCGACATGTTCTTGAAGATCTTGTCCCGCAGTTGCGGCGTAGTGCCCTTGAGCGCAATGACCAGCGAATCGGACTGCACTTCACGCAGCAACAACTGGATACCGCGATCGTCGATATCGAGCACATTGTCGAAGGTGAACATCTTGTCCTGAATGCGCTGGGCCAGTTCCGGGTCGTATTCGCGCACGCTGGAAATCGCCGAGGCTTCGACCACGCCCCCCATGAAGTTGAGGATGTCGGCCGCCATTTGCACGCCACCCATCGCACTCTTCTTGAGCTTGTCCGAACCGGACAACAACTGCGTGAGCACGTCGTTCAGTTCTTTCAGGGCCGCAGGCTGTACGCCTTCCAGTGTGGCAATCCGCAGCAGTACATCGTTACGGTTACGCTCCACAAAATTGGCCAGCACTTCAGATGCCTGATCCGGCTCCAGATGCACCAGGATCGTGGCAATAATCTGCGGGTGTTCGTTCTTGATCAGTTCTGCCACAGCGGCAGAGTCCATCCACTTGAGAGACTCAATGCCGTTGTTGTCGTTGCCCTGCAAGATGCGATCCAGCAGATTGGCCGCTTTGTCCGAGCCCAGCGCCTTGGTCAGCACAGAGCGAATATATTCGTCTGCCGCCCCCAGATTGGCACGGTTTTGTGTGGAGTCCATAAACTCGCCCAGCACGCCGTCGACTTCTTCACGCTTGACGTTGTCCATGGCGGCCATGGTGAAGCCCAGCTTCTGGACTTCCTTGGGGCCCAGGTAGCGGAACACCTCCACGGCGGCCTCTTCGCCCAGCGTCATCAGCAAGATGGCGGCTTTGCGTACGCCTTCTTCATTCAGTGTGGCGGGCATGGTCTGCACTCCAGGAAAAGGATTGGCCGGGCAACGGCCACAAGCTGTCAAACAAGCGTTCAAACAGACAAGGCCCGGTCTGGCCGGGCCCTGTCAACAGATCAACCCACCTTGTTGGAATTCGGCGAGGACTCTTCCTCGTTCGACATCCATTCGCGCAAGATGGTTGCGACCATTCGGGGATCGTTCTTGGCCATTTCGCGGGCCTGACCCAAGAGGTCGGCCTGGGCGGCGATTTTGGCTGCGGCTTCCTGTTCTTCGTCTTCGCGCGCGGCAGCTTCTTCGTCGGTCAGGGTCACGCCATCGCCAAAATCGATTTCCACGGTTTTGGGTTCTTCGCGTGCCTTGGAAAGGTCACGCATGAGCGGACGGACCACAAACAACAGCAGATACAACACCACCAGCGCAATCAAGCCCAGCTTGATCAGGTTGGCCAGGTTGGCCTTGATAAACGACATCGCCTGATCCTGGAAGCCTTGTTCGGCCTCTGGCAGCGGTGCGCCGGCAAAGGTGGCATTCACTACATTGATGGAATCGCCGCGATCCTTGTTGTACCCGATCGACTCCTGCACCAGATTGTTAATCTGGGTCATTTCCTGCGGCGAATACGGCGTCCAGCTCAGCTTGCCATCTTTGTCACGAGTCGGCTTGTAGTTGATCACCACGCCCGCAGACAGCCGTTTAACTGTGCCTACGGGTTGCTTGACGTGCTGAACCGTTTTATCGACTTCGTAATTGGTCGTGGATTCCCGGCGCGAATTCGACCCGCCAGCCGGCGCAGCAGCGGCCGGACCAGAGGCGCTGGTGACGGTGATCGGCGCAGCCGCAGCCCCCGGCGGCTGGTTAGACAACGCACCAGGAACACCGGCAGCACCTGCGCCGGCATCCTTGCCGTCCTGGCTCATGGTTTGCTGGCTACGAATCGACGCGGTATCAGATGCGGTATTGGGTTTGTAGGCTTCAGAAGTCTGTTCTACTTCGGCAAAGTCCACCTGCGCGGTGACTTCGGCGTGGACATTCTCCTTGCCGACCAATGGCTCCAGAATGGACTGGATGCGATCGACATAGCCTTTCTCGATCTGCTGCACGTACACCAACTGGCGTGCATCCAGATTGGCATGATTGGCCGAGTTGTTGTTGGACAAGAGATTACCGTCCTGGTCCACCACGCTGACGTTGGACACCGTCAGTTCCGGCACGCTGGAGGACACCAGATGCACGATACCCGCCACCTGCCCCGGATCCAGCGCCCGACCTGGACGCATGGTCAGAATCACGGATGCCGTGGGCTTTTGCTGATCACGCAAAAAGACGGTCTGACGCGGCATGGCAAGGTGCACGCGCGCTTTGTCGACAGACTGGATGGTTTCGATAGACCGCGCCAGTTCACCTTCCACGGCGCGTTGATAGTTCACCTGCTCGGCAAACTGGGATACCCCGAACTTCTGGTTGTCCATCAGTTCGAACCCGACATCACCTGACTTGGGCAAGCCACGCGCCGCCAGTTGCAGGCGTACGTCATAGACGCGATTAGCCGGCACGGAAATGGTGCCGCCCTGGTCGGTCTTGTAGGGGATATTGAGTTGTTGCAAGGACTGGAGGATTTCGCCGCCGTCCTTGTCCGGAATATTGGTATAGAGAATGCGGTAATCGGGCTCGCGGCTCCACAGGGCCACGCCGATCAAGACGGCGATCAACGCCGCCAGCCCGATCATGAACAGGGCTTTGCGCGAATTCGGGAGATCCAGAAAGCGCTGACGGGCTGACTCCAGGGCATTACCCTGTGCACGCCCGCCCTCAACTGCTACGTCCGCTTCCGCCATAACAAACTTGTAAGTGCCCGGTTATACCGCCAGATCATCAGACCTGGAGGTTCATGATTTCCTGGTACGCGCTAACCAGTTTGTTGCGCACCTGCACCATGGTCTGGAAAGAGAGGCTCGCTTTTTGCAGCGAGACCATCACATCTTGCAGGTCTGCATTGGGGTCCCCGGATTGAAAAGCCGTTTGCTGTGCTTCAGCGCTGTTCTGAACCTGCGCAACCTGGTCGATCGACGACTTGAGCATATCCGCAAAATTGGCGGCGCCCGTGTCGCTGGCAGCAGGCGCAGCTGTCTGGCCTGCTGCTTGCGCAGACATGGCTTTCAGTTCGCCCAGCAATTGATCGATGCCTTGCACGCTCATGGCTTGATTGGTCCGTTTTCCGCCGTTGAAAATGGATGAGACATAAAAAGACGCAGTATGCCCAGATTGTAGGGGGCCGGAGCCCTGCCGGGCAAGCAATTCATGCATTTGCGCTTGCTGCGGCACATCCGCAACACTCAGGCAAGACCGGCTGTCCGTCTACCTGGCTTATGCGTCAAGGCCACCCTCTTCTTCACGGTACTGCTGCAGCTTGTAACGCAGCGTGCGCTCGCTCATGCCCAGCCGCTCGGCGGCCAGTTTGCGCACGCCGCCACTGGCCCGCAGCGCGTCCAGAATGTGTTGTTTTTCCAGCGCCTTAAGGTCGGTTGGAGCGGGTGCAACGACGCCCTGAACACCAACCGGAGCGGCCGCCGCCGGGGCTGGCACACCCGGCCGTTGCGGCAGATATAAATGCGCGGCTTCGATCACGTCACCCGGCGCCAGAATCAAGGCCCGCTGCACCACGTTGTCCAGTTCACGGATATTGCCTTCCCAGCCATGGCCAGCCAGTTGCCGGATGGCGTCTGGCGTCAACGCCGGGGCACGGCGGTTCATACGGGCGGCGTGGCGGGCCAGCATGGCGCGCGCCAGTGGCACCACGTCATCCGGCCGCTCCCGCAACGCCGGCAGTGCCAGTGGGAAGACATTAAGCCGGTAGTACAGGTCTTCGCGGAAATGCCCGTTGGCCACGGCACTGGGCAAATCACGGTTGGAGGTCGCCAGTACACGCAGATCCACTTTCAGCGGTTTGGTGCCACCGACCCGTTCCACCTCACGCTCTTGCAGCACGCGCAACAGCTTGGCCTGCAGCGAGAGCGGCATTTCGGTGATTTCATCAAGTAACAACGTGCCGCCATCTGCCTGTTCAAACTTGCCGATATGCTGCACAGCTGCGCCCGTGAAGGCACCGCGTTCGTGCCCAAAAAGGGTGGATTCCAGCAATTGCTCAGGGATGGCCGCGCAGTTGATGGCC
>JASLES010000089.1 GCA_030151005.1 Silvimonas sp. | reverse complement strand
CGATTTTGCGCGCAGCATGAATTCGGTGGAGCACTTCCAGAGTGTCGACATTGATTCTTTGCTGGAAACCGTGTGTACGGACGCCACTGATACAGGCCAGGATGTCAGCTACGAGAGCCACACCGGCGTCACCGTGCGCGCGAGTGTCAGCTCTATTCGCCGCTGCCTGGGCAACCTGGTGGAAAACGCCGTCAAATATGGCGAGCAAGCGCGGGTCCAGGCCGTGGTTATCGGCCGGCAGGTAGAAATCCGCATTGCTGACAATGGCCCCGGGATTCCGGTACAGCATCTGGAAAGTGTGTTTGATCCGTTCTTCCGGGTAGAGAACTCCCGCTCCCGCGAGACGGGCGGCGTAGGGCTGGGTCTGGCGATTGCGCGCAATATCGCGCAAAAGCATGGGGGTCAGCTACGATTGGAAAACGGCACCCCTGGCGCCATTGCCATTCTGACGTTACCTGTAGAAAAAAGCCCATCCAGATTCGGGCTTAGCCAATAACAGACGGCGCCCCACGACGGCGCCGCGTTCAACGCAACCGCACGACAAAAGGCGAATCCCTGTCGCGTACGGACACGTATATCTCATAGCAGGCTTGTCTGAACCATTTTTCAGGGCTTCACAGCGATGTATCAGCAAGAACTCGATCTTGCCCAGGCGCGCCGTCTTGCCGCGCAATACCCGGAACATTATTTCTATCAGGGTAACGGCAACCGGCTGGAAATTGCGCTGACCTTCAGCGACGGCCCCGCCCCGACGACGGCGCCGCTGCTGGACCTCTTGCGCGTGCATCAGATTCCCGCCACGTTTTTCTGGCAAGGCAATCTCCTGGCCGGGCACCACCAGCTATTGCGGCAGATTCTGGCCGACGGCCATACCGTCGGTAGCCACACTTGGGATCACGTTCACGCGGCAGATGTTTCTGTGGCCGATTTCTGGCTGGAACAAATCCAGCGTACGGATCAGGAATTCCAGCGCCTTGCCGGTTTGCGACCGCGCCTGTACCGCCCGCCGTATGCGGAACTCACCGCAGAACAACTGCGCATGCTGGTGCGGCACGATTTCCGGATTATGGGTTGGTCTATCGACCCGCGTAACTGGGAACACCCGGATGCGCAGGACCATGTCACGCGGGTCACCGAAACCGTACTGCGCCAGGTTCACCCCCAAGCCATCATCGTCCTGCACGAGGGCGAAGCGCGCATGCATAACGTGGCGGACATCGTGGAGCAACTGGTCCCCGCGCTCAAATCTCGCGGCTATCGCTTTGTCACCGCAGACCGCCTGACTGGCGTGCGGGCCTACGCCTGATAATCGCCCCGCCCTTCCTCAATACGGCTTATCGCCCAGGATGGTGGCGCGATGCATGATGCGTCGATGCGGCAGGTAGTCCGCCACGGCGTAATGCTGGGTGATGCGGTTATCCCAGAATGCCACGTCGTTTTCTTGCCAGCGCCAGCGCACGGTAAACTCTGGTCGGGCCACGTGGGCAAACAGAAAGGCCAGTAGTGCCTCACTCTCTTTGGCGGGCAGCTCGTTGATGCGCGTGGTAAACCCCTCATTCACAAAGAGCGCTTTCTGCCCCGTTTGTGGATGCGTACGCACTACGGGGTGACTCAGTGGCGGATGTTTAGCGCGGCTGGTATGCCATTGCGCCAGTGCGGCCTCGGTGGCGTTGTGGCGATTTTCCGGAAACGATTTGGCAAAATCATGCGTGGCCGTCAGCCCGTTGAGCAATGCCTGCAGTTGCGGCGACAGCGCGGCAAAAGCGGCCGTACCACTGGCCCAAAGCGTGTCTCCGCCCGTGGGCGGCAGGTGTTTGGCGGCCAGCACGGCGCCCAGCGGTGGAGTCTGGATAAAGGTGACGTCGGTATGCCAGTTGTCGTTATCCGGCAGATTGCCATCGTGCGTGTCGAGCACGAGGACCTCAGGCGTGTCGGGCACGTTGGGGTAAATCGGGTGGATGTGCAGATCGCCAAAATGCCGGGCGAAGTGGCGTTGCTGGTCCGGATTCAGTGGCTGGTTGCGGAAAAACAGCACCTGATAGCGCAACAGCGCCGCTTGCAGCTCAGCCAGCGCGGCGGGACTGAGCGGCTCGGCCAGTTGCACGCCTTCAACAATGGCGCCCAGCGCCGGGCCCAGCCGGGTGATGTGCAGCGTCGTACTCATGATCGTTCCTGGTCAATGTTGTGATGGCTAAGCGCTTAGCGTTGCGCTGCTACCCACGGGGTCAGTTTGCGTTGCAAGGCACGCAGCGCCAGTTCCAGCGCAAAGGCAATGACCGCAATGACGGCAATGCCCAGCACGACGACATCTGTCACCAGAAACTGCGCCGCAGACTGCACCATGAAACCCAGGCCGCGCGTGGCGGCAACCAGCTCGGCTGCCACCAGGGTGGACCAGCCCGTGCCCAGGCCAATGCGCACGCCGGTGAGCATATCCGGCAAGGCACCGGGCAGGATGACAAAGCGCACCAGTTGCCAGCGGCTGGCCCCCAGCGACTGGGCCGCCCTGATCCGCGCCGGATCAGCCGAGCGCACGCCAGCGGCGGTTGCAATGGCAATGGGTGCAAAAATGGCCAGATAAATCAGCAAGACTTTGGAGAACTCGCCAATGCCAAACCAGATCACAATCAACGGCAAATAGGCCAATGGCGGGATCGGGCGATAAAACTCGATCAGCGGGTCCAGCACCGCCTGCACGCGTGGCGACAGACCCACCGCAATGCCTACCGGCACCGCCAGCACAATGGCGGCAATCAGTGCCAGCACAATCCGTGTGAGGCTGGCAGCCAGGTGCTGCCACAGCGTCGCATCCATGAAGCCGTGAGTGGAGACCACCCAAAACTGACGCAGCACGGCTTGTGGCGCAGGCAGGAACAAGGGCTGAATCAGCCCGGCCGCCGTCACTGCCCACCACAGCGCCACCAGCGCCGCCACCGTGAGCACACTGATCTGCCATACAGGGCGGGCGCGTTTGCGCTGCGGTGTGGCACTGCCGGGTAGTACCGGTGCATCGGCCACCGCGTGTTCCAGAACTTGTTCCATCAGGCGGCCTTTTTATCCCGGTGCGCGAATACCTGCGCCAGCACATGCTCACGCGTGGCAATAAACGCCGGATCAGATTTGATGCTGCGGGCGGATTCGCCGGCGGCATAGCGTTGGCTGAAATCAAGCGACAAGCGCTCGACAATCCGGCCTGGTCGCGGTGACATCAGCACCAGTTCACTGGCCAGAAACACCGCTTCTTCGATGTCATGCGTGATCAACAAGATGCGTTTGCCGGTTTGCTGCCACAGGTTCAACACCAGTTCCTGCATTTGCTCGCGGGTAAATGCATCCAGCGCGGCAAAGGGCTCATCCATCAGCAACAGCGCCGGATTGGCCGCCAACGCCCGCGCCAACCCCACGCGCTGGCGCATGCCGCCAGACAATTGCCAGATGCGGTGATGGGCAAAGCTGGACAAATCCACTTGTGCCAGCACAGCCCGGGCGCGTGCTTCCCGCTCTGCGGCCGGGACACCTTGCAGCTTGAGGCCCAGCGCCACGTTGCCCAGCACATCCAGCCAGGGCAGCAGCGCGTTGTCCTGAAACACCACACCGCGTTCTGCCGCCGGGCCTTTGACTTCATGACCATCAAACAGCACCCGGCCGCGTGTGGGCTGCAAGAATCCGGCAATCAGGTTGAGCAAGGTGGTCTTGCCACAACCGGACGGCCCCAGTGCCACTACCAGTTCTGCGGCGTTGATCTGCAAAGAAACGTCTTGCAGCGCGGCATTCTGGCCAGTGTGGCCGGGGTAATGCACGCTAACGTGCTCGACAATCAAGCTACTCTGGGCGGAACGGGCGGTGGTCATCCGGGTTACTCGCTCTTACCCGTTAGCGCGCAGCGGCGGCGTACTTGCCGTCCACGTACGGTGCATAGCTGGGCTGTACGCTATCTACCTTGCCTTGCTGCTTGAGAAAACCGGACGTCTGGGCGATGGCATTGGCAATCTGCGGGCCCAGCAACTTGCTTTGCTCGGCGGCATTCGGGTAACCGTTGCCTTGCAAAAGACCGGCTACTTCTTCCGGCTTGGCACCGGTCAGGCGTGCCACTTTTTCGACATTGGCGGCATTGGCCAGCCAAGCTTTGGGATCAGCGTTGTAATCGGCATAGGCCTTGAGCGTGGTGCGGGCAAAGGCGGCCACAAAATCCGGGTGTTTTTCGGCAAAGTCTTTGCGCACAATCCAGGCATCAAACGTCGGCGAGCCCCATTGCGCCACTTCGGTCGAGCTCACCAGCACCTTGCCGGTTTCTTTGGCTTTGCCCAGGGCCGGGTCCCACACGTAGGCCGCGTCGATATCGCCCCGTTGCCAGGCAGCCGTGATTTCAGACGGACGCAGATTCAGAATCTGCACCTTGGCCGGGTCAATCTGCCAGTGCTTGAGCGCGGCCAGCAGGCTGTAGTGCGTGGTGGAGACAAACGGCACGGCAATTTTCTTGCCCACCAAGTCTTGCGGTTTGCTGATATTGGCACCATTACGGACCACCAGCGCCTCAGCCGACCCAATCTGGATGGCAATCAGAAAGGTCTGAATGGGCAAGCCACGGCTGGCTGCAGCGGCCAGCGGGCTAGAGCCCACATAGCCCACCTGCACATCACCCGATGCAACCGCCGCCAGCACCTCTGCCCCGCTTTCAAACTTGCGCCAGTTGATCTTGCTGTTGGTGGCTTTCTCATACAGGCCGTCTGCCTGTGCCACTTTGGCGGGTTCTACGGTGGTTTGATACGCCACGGTGACGTCTTCTGCCTGCGCGGCAGCGGCAAAACCTGCCAGCGCCAGCGCGGGCACCAGCCATTTGAATACGTGCAGCTTGCTCATTCGTTTCTCCTTGTGGGTATAGGTGTAGAACTGCATGTGCAGAATCTAACAAACGCTTTTATACACAAGAAGGAATATGAAGCTATGTTTATATATTATTTACAAATATAAAAACCATTCGCGATATGACATTTAGTTGCAGCAATAAAAAACGGCCCTCCCCTGAGGGAAAGCCGTTGCGATCGGTCAAGCTGCGTGGTGGCGCTCAGTTGGTCGCTGTCTTGCCGTATTTGGGCGAGCGCGGCCCGTAAAGCAAACCGCCCGGCTGGCCTGCGGAGAGCAAACGCCAACTGGTCATGCCCGCAATGGCGTGACTCTTGTCGCTGAGGTTGTTGATCAACTGGTTCACCACGGCAGTCACCAGCAGGCCAATCAAACCGCCACCAGAACTGTTCTGGTTTTCTGTACTGGACGCAAATGCGTGGCCAGTCCACAGCACAGTGCCGGTACGCAGGTCGACCAGTTTGGCGTTGGCTTCCACGTTGACCACGCTATCCACCACACGGTAACTGGCGCCGTATTGAGACACCGTGATGTACAAGCCGGCATCTGCACCAAAAATGCTGCGCAGTTTATCTACCGGCACAGCCTGGATTTCATCTGCGGTGGTCAACCCGTTCTGCTTGAAGGTTTCATCTGCCACCGCCACCGGGACGACGTAATAGCCCGACTCGGCCAGCGGCATGGTCACCAGCGATAGCACGCTATAGGACGCGGTGATATCCGGCGACCGGTTAACCGGTGGCAGCACCAGAATGGAAGCCGGATGGCTTTCGCGGTAGGCCGTGTAATCCACCGCCGGGCCGCGAGTGGCACACCCTGTCGCCAGGACGGCGAGTGCGGTGACCGCCAGCATCATGCGCAATGGTTTGAGCATCATTGTTTGGCCACCTGTTGCTGTTGTTTGAAATTACGCAGCAAGAAATCCATGTACGCGGTGGATTCCGGGTAAAGCTGTTTTTCAGTCGCAAACTCACGGGCGACTTCTTCACCCTTGCCTGGCGGGCATATAGCAAACCCAGTTGTGCGTGCAGACCTGGTGGGCAAGCTTTGCCCTTGCCTTGCATCTGCTGCAAATCCGCTTGCAACAGATCAATCTGCTGCTGCTCGTTCAGGTTCTCGCCCTTGAAATACGTGTACAGCGAATCCTGGTAATGCCCCCAGCCGTACAACTGCTGCGGCTGATTGGCACAACCGGTGAGCACTGCGGCTAGCACAAGGCCAGCCCACCCCATCCGGGTACGGGAAACAAAATTCATGATGATTTCAGTCCGGAAGGATTAATGCGCGGCCGGTTGCCAGGCACCGCTGTTGATACCGTTGACAAGGTTATCGACAGCCTGGCGGATCGCCAGATCAAGTACCTTGCCATTCAGCGTGGAGTCATAGCTGGCTGTGCCGCCAAAGCCCAGGACTTCGCGATTATCCAGTGCGTATTCACCAGCGCCCTGGGCGGAATACACCACTTCAGACGTCCGGGTATTCACGATATTGAGCGCCACTTTGGCGTATGCCACTTGCGACTTGCCCCGGCCCAGCAGGCCAAAGAGTTGCGTATCGCCGGTTTCTTTGCGACCAAATTCCGTCACATCCCCTGTCACCACGTAATCCGCGCCCTTCAAATCTTGCGCTTTACCCTGGATGCTGGCCTCTTGTTTGATCTCGGCCATATTGTCGCGATCAAGTACGTTAAAGCGGCCGGTCTGCTGCAGATGAGTGATCAGAATGGTCTTGGCCTGGCTGCCCAGACGGTCCACGTTGTCAGAGAAAATGCCGCGCATATAGCTGGAGCGGTTATCAAACTTGCCCACGGCTATCGGCGAGCGTGCGCCATGCCAGGCGACGCTGGCGGCCGCTGTTTGCGGTACCGCAATGCTGCGGGAGGATTCGGTCGCGCAGCCTGCCAGCACAGCAGCGGCGATCAATGCGGGGAAAACCATCTTGTTATTCATGTTGCAAAGGCCCAGACAAACAGAAGAAATAGAAGAGACAAGAAACAGCCAGAGGCCGCCGCCGTATTCACCCGCAAGACGACGCGGAGTGCGTAGCGCCTGAATGAATAAAAAACGCGGCGTGCGTGGAGCGCGAGTATGACGGCGTTTATGGCCGTCTCAAACCATAAATATCAGAAAACACTGATTTCAATCAGTAAATCTACGTTTGCCGCCTAGACCCTTATGCACATGGCCCGCGCTTTTCTGTGTGCCGGCCAAAGAAAAGCCCGCGCCAATCAACCGGCGCGGGCTTCTGGATGATTCGCCCACCGGCCAGCCGGCGGGATGGACTCAGGCACGGGCCAGATGCACTGCCCGCTCCACTTTTTCAAACAGGCCCATGCGATTAAGAATCAGCGTGGCAATCAGACCGCTGGCCGCAGCAAAGGTCAGCCAGACGCCTGGCATGGCCTTGTTGCCGGTGTACTGGATCAACCAGGTCGACACCGCTGGCGTAAAGCCACCAAAGATGGCGGTAGCAAGGCTGTACGCCATGGAGAAACCGGTCGTGCGCACATGCACCGGCATGATCTCAATCAACGAAACCACCATGGCACCGTTGTAACTGGCGTAGATGAACGAAAGCCACAGTTCCACCAGCAACAAGTGACCAAACGACGGCGCGGTCACCAGCCAGGCCAGCGCCGGGTAAGCGGTAATCAGGCTGAGGGTGGTAAACGTCAGCAGCAGCGGCCGACGACCAATGCGGTCAGAAAATGCCCCCATAACCGGCAACCAGAACAGGTTGGAGATACCCACGCACACCGTGACGATCAGCGCGTCCGAGTCCGACAGATGCAATTCATGCTTGCCAAACGTGGGGGTGTACGCCGTGATCATGTAGAACGACACCGTGGTCATGACTACCAGCAGCGTGCCCAGGATCACGATGCCCCAGTTCTTGATGATGGAATCCACAATCTCTTTGGGCGAGGGGCGATGCTTGCGCTTTTCGAACTCTTCCGTCTCTTGCAAAGAACGACGAATGATGAACAGGAACGGCACGATCAGACAGCCCACAACAAACGGCACGCGCCAGCCCCAGTCATCCATTTGCCCGTGCGAGAGGTTAGAGGCCAACAGCACGCCCAGCACCGCAGCAAACACCACGGCCACTTGCTGGCTGGCCGATTGCCAGCTGACATAAAAACCCTTGTTGCCCGGGCTGGCGATTTCCGCCAGATAAACTGACACCCCACCCAGTTCCACGCCCGCAGAAAACCCTTGCAGCAAGCGCCCGGCCACCACAAGCAGCGGTGCGGCCAGACCAATGCTGTTGTAGCCCGGTACACAGGCAATCAACAGCGTGCCACAGGCCATAAGCGCAAGCGTAACGATCAGCCCGGCCCGACGGCCGTGACGGTCAATATACGAGCCAAGCACGATGGCCCCTAACGGGCGCATCAAGAACCCTGCCCCAAAGGTAACCAGGGCCAGCATCAGCGACAGGAATTCGTTACCGCTAGGGAAAAACGTTTTGGCGATGGCGCTGGCGTAATAGCCGTACACCATGAAGTCGTACATTTCCAGGAAATTGCCGCTGACAACGCGGAACACGGCACTGGCCGGCGATTGCACCGGGCGGGTATCAGAAGTCATTGCGACTGACCTTTTAGTTGAATGGTCTCTCTGATTATCCAGAGCTTGTAGTCGGCGCGCCGTAACTACTTTCTCCAATCAAGATTGGAGCAGGCCGTGTCAACCATTTGTCAACATACTGTTTTTGAAACGTTTTGTTGATGTCATGACAAATGAATGCCCCAACACATGCAGCCGTTCATCCGCTTTTTCTATTTATGCGTTGCACGTTTATATTGTGCACAATATTATTTTGAGCAAGAACACTGCAACAACCAACAACCTCAACAAGGAGCAACATCATGACTATTCTGTATCGCACCACAGCCACCACCCACGGCGGCCGTAACGGCCATGTCGCTACCGCTGATGGCGTATTTACCGCAGATCTGGCATTGCCGCGCGAACTGGGTGGCAGCGGCAAGGCCGGCACCAATCCGGAACAACTGTTTGCTTCTGGCTATGCCGCGTGTTTTGAGAGCGCAATCTTGTTTGTGGCAGGTCAAGCCAAGGTGAAACTGGGCGAAACCCAGGTGCAGGCCGAAGTGGGCATTGGCCCGCGGGAAGACGGCGGTTTCAAGCTGGAAGTCGCCCTGACCGCCACCATCAAGGGTGTGGATCAAGCTACGGCAGAAGAGATCGTGGCCAAAGCCCACCAGGTTTGCCCGTATTCCCACGCCACACGGGGCAATATCAAGGTCGATGTAACCGCCATCGCTGCCTGATCCGCCGGTATAACGATGGCATGGGCTGCGGCTCATGCTATCGTTACGGCGCTTTTCTCTTTACCGGACCGCCATGTCAGACCTGCTTAAACTCGACCAGCAACTGTGTTTTCCGCTCTATGCGGCCAGCAACCTGATGACCCGGTTGTATCGGCCCTTGCTGGAAGACCTGGACCTGACCTATCCGCAATATCTGGTCATGCTGGCCCTGTGGGAGACCGCGCCGCGCAGCGTGGGCGATCTGGGCAAGCAGTTGTTTCTGGATACCGGCACGCTCACGCCGTTGCTCAAGCGCCTGCAAACGCGTGGTTTGATCAGCCGTCAGCGTGATCCGGATGATGAACGCCGGGTGGTGGTTAATCTGACTGCTGAAGGCAACGCCCTCAAAGACAAAGCAGAGGCAGTCCCGCGTGGCTTGCTGTGCGCCCTGCCCTTGCCGCTGGAAGACGTGGTTGATATCCGCGACCGGTTGCAGCATTTTCTGCATCTGCTGGCCAGCGCGGACCCGCGCAATCAGGGCTGACTTCAGCCATCGTGCTTAGCCGTAAATAGCCAGCGAGATCACTTTGCGTTTGGGCGCAAAATACCAGATCGCCGCAATGAGCTGCAGGCCCAGCAAGATACCCCATGCGGTCAGATGTGCCGCCGGCGGATAGTGGCCGTTGACCACTGGCCAGTAGTCGAGCACCGTCCCCACCGCGACCTGGCCGATAAAGATCAGCACAAAGATCACCAGGGTCAGGCTGGTATTCACCCGGCCAATCAGGTTGAGCGGAAAATGCTCTACCAGCACGGCGTAACTCAGAATGCCGCAGCCGCCAAAGAGGCCGTAGCCAGTCCACAATACCCACGCAGGCACCGGCACCTGCGCCATGATCAAGGCCTGGATTGCCACAAACACCAGCATGCCAAGGCCGCTGAACGTGCGCACGCTCACTCCGCGGTGTTCCAGCGAGCGGGCCAGGAACCCAAAGCCGACGCTCCCGACCACCATAGCCACACCCAAAATCGAGATCACCCGACCGGCTTCTTGTGCGGACAAACCATTGACGTCTCGCAGCCAGGGCGCCATCCACAATGATTGCATGGTGTAAAACACCGCCTGCGTCAGCGAGGAAAACGCCGCAATCCGCCAGAACACACCGCTGCGCAATACTTGCCAGGTGCCAGCTAACTGGGTACGAAAATCAGTCCGGGTAGAGACCTCTTTGCTGGAAGGCACGCCAAACCAGATGGCCAGCGCCACAGCCACAGAAAATGCCGACAAACCCAGACACACGCTGCGCCAGTCGGTTTTGCCCAGCAGCCACAACAATGGCGTACCCATCGCCACGCCACCAAGGCCACCCACAGCCATGGTCAAGCCGTTAACCAGCGGCAGGCGTTTGACCTCGTACCACTGCGCCAGCGCCTTGAAGGCCGCACCCAGACATGCCGACAAACCCACACCAATCAGCAAACGGCCGACCATCAAACCGGCTTTGCCGTGGGCCAGCCCAAAGATGGCCGAGCCCGTCGCCGCCACCAGAATCAGGATGGCGGTCACCCGGCGCGAGCCAAATCGATCCAGCAAAATGCCGACCGGCAGCTGCGCGCTGGCAAAGCCAAGGAAATACAAACTGGTCAGCAGACCCAGATCTGCGCCGGACAAACCCATTTCATGCGTCAGATACGGCGCAAAACCAAGATTCACGCCGCGATAGACGTAAGAGACAAAATAGCCCAGGGCAAACAACACAAACACACGCAAGGCGGCAGACATACACTGATCCGGCAAATACTCAACAAGAGTCGTATTGTCCCGTTTATCTGGCGACAATGCGAACGAAAGCTTTCAACGTACATTGTGAGTAAAATTTGCTGGCATGACCCCTAAAATCCCGCCCTTGCCTGCTTTGCGGGCGCTGGAAACTGCAGCGCGCCTGCGCAGTTTTACCCGCGCCGCCCAGGAACTGAATGTGACCCACAGCGCGGTCAGCCATCATTTACGCGCGCTGGAAGAGTCTTTGGGCACTGTGCTATTCAATCGTTCCGGCCCGCGCATGATCCCGACACCTGCGTGCGAGCGGCTGGCGGCCAGTGTGCGCAGATCACTGGAAGAACTGGCAGATGCACTGGCGCAGGCACGTGCGCAGGGTTCCGGCGTGACGTATTTGCAAGTCAGCGTGATGGCCGATTTTGCCAGCGCCTGGCTGATTCGCCGTTTAGCCTTGTTTGCTGAGCAGCATCCGGATATCGAATTGATGTTGCGCATCCACTACCAACTGGAGCCGCCAGACCCCGATAGCGTGGATATTGGCATCTGGCATCGCCGCATCAACCGCAAAGGCTATCTGTGCCGCAAATTGCTGGATGACCGCGTGATCGCCGTGGCCAGCCCGCAATTGCTGGCGCGATATCCGGGTTACACGCTGGCCGATGTACCGCGCATGCCCATGTTGCGCTGGACCATGCGCTCCTGGCGGGATTGGCTGACCGCTGCCGGCCTGCCGCCGGATGAACCGGAACGTGGGCCGGTGTTTGATGACCCAGGCATCATGCTGCAAGCCGCCGTTGCCGGCCAGGGCCTGGCCACTGCGCGCTGGCAGATGGCGCGGCATGATCTGGAGAATGGCAATCTGGTGCAGATCGGGGATATCTCTATTCCCGCCAGCATGGAGTACTTTGTGGCCTGGCGCGAAAACCACGTGCGTGAAGCCGCCATTTTACGGTTTCACGCATGGCTACAAAGTGAGTTGCAAGACCCCCTGCAAGCGCAAACTAACCCTGCAGCGCGTTAATGGTGACCCACGGCGCGGGTTTGGAGAACGGCGTATCGGTGAGCAGCGCTTCGACGGCATCCAGAAAATGGCGGCTCTTGGCCGGCATCAAGCTGCGCGCCGGCAACAAGGCGTAAATGCGCAGCGGGTTGGGCTCGTACCCGGGAAGCAGTGGTACGAGGCGCCCGGCATCGCATTCGTCTTCACAAAAACTGCGGGCGAGCACCGTCGCGCCCAGGCCAGAAACCGCCGCGCGCACCCGTAACCAGGCGTTGGCCGTACGCAAGCGTGGATGCAATGGCACGACCGCAGATTCGTTTTCTTCCGTGCTGGAGAACGTCCACTCACTTTCATAGGGCGCGGCAATCAGCGGCCAGTGCGCCAGATCAGCCGGGGTGCGTGGTAAACCGTGACGTGCCACCAGTTCTGGCGAGGCAAACAGACTGCGCGAGGTATCAAACACGCGTCGCGCAACCTGGCGCGAATCCGGCAGGGGCAAGGCGGTAACGACAAAGGCAATGTCATAACCGTCTGCCAGTGGATCAACAATGCCGGAAACGACGTCCACTTCAATCGACAACTTGGGATGGCGCAGCATCATTTCGGTGATCACATCGCCCAGTTGCATGCTGCCAAACTCGTAGGTCGCGGCAATACGCAGCACACCGCTGAGCGAGGCATCACCGGCGTCGACGTGATCCGCAATATCTTCCAGCCGTTCGAACAACGGGCCGATTTCCTGCATCAGGCGCTCGCCGTCTTCGGTCAGACGCATGCGACGGGTGCTGCGTTCCAGCAAGCGTACGCCAAGACGCTGTTCCAGTCTGGCCACCGCCATGCTGACCGTCGACTTGGGTACATCCATCCGTTCTGCCGCACGGGTAAACCCGCCCAGTCTGGCCACGCTTACAAAGCAGTGCCAGTCATTCCAGTCGTTTGTTCTCATGGTTGGACAATATATCCATTATTGGGTGGTTTATCCAGGGGTAGGATTTGTCTTATTATTTGCGCTTGCAGACAATCGCCCAGCAACATTAAACAGAATGCGAACAATACCCTTGTCATAATGAGGGTCATCTACCGATCTACCCCGCCCGCCTGAGAAATGATGAAGTGCCAGGCAGGCAACTGTTCAATAATCGGGACAACCCCCACGCTTTCAAGAGCACGCATGCACAAACAGAACGACCGGGTGGCCCCGGCGTTGACGGCAATGCAAGGGGATACACGAAGCTTCAGCAAGCAAGGCCGATAGTGAGAACAGCAAGCGCCTGAATAACAGCAGTACCCTGCGTTTCCAGCGCCCGCAATCTCCCGGAGTCATGATGTTTTACGGGGGCTTGCGGGTATTTTTTCGTCTGCATCAAAGCCACGCAATACGCTCGCCGGGCAAACCGCATACTGCGCCACCTGCTCGCCCAACCATGCTGAAAAATCCTTGAGTTTACGCGTGCCATCCGTGCGCCCTGGCCAGGCTAGCCAGTAACCACGGTTGGGGTATGGCACGACCAGATCGGTAAGTTGCACCAACTCTCCCCGCTGCAACATCCCCGCCACCAAAGACAGGCGCGTCAGGGCAATGCCCTGCCTGAGTTTGACGGCTTCGATCAACAGATTGGAATCGTTGCAGTGCAAGCCATCTGGTTCTGCTGCGCTGATTCCGGCCGCCTGAAACCAGGGCCGCCAGTTTTCGACCGACCGCAAAATGGTGCTGCCCACAATCGCCTGTGGCGTCTGCGGCAAATCCCCACCATTGAACTGCGGTGCTGCCACCGCCACCAGGTGATCCTTGAACAGGAATTGCTGTTTAAGATCAGGCCACTGGCCGTTACCCATACGAATGGCCACATCGATAAGCCCGCCGCGCAGATCGTCCACCGCCAGGTTGGCCCGCAGGCGCACGCGGTATTCTGGAAACCGGGCCTGAAAATCCGGCAAGCGCGGTAATAGCCAGTGCGAAGCAAACGCCGGAATCACCGCAATCACCAGTTCATTGGGGCGCGGCCCGGCCTGCACCCATTGGGTGGCTTCATCAATCTCTGCCAGTGCGTTGCGCACCTGCATGGCGTACACGCGGCCTTCATCGTTGAGGGTTAACCGTTTGCCTTGCCGGGTAAACAGGGGCACACCCAGAAAATCTTCCAGCGCGCGCAACTGATGGCTGACCGCGCCGTGTGTCACACACAATTCGTCTGCCGCCTGTACCACGGAACCGAGGCGGGATACAGCTTCAAACGCCCGTAGCGCGGGCAATGGCGGCGATTGGGGCATAGCGCTCACATGTTAGTTTTGTTCACATAAACATCGAAAATATATCGATTTTTATGCCAACGTGCTGCGGATATAGTGAGTCGCATGAAACCAATGCAGTTCCTGGAGGCCAGACATGGTGAGAGATACCCGACTGATCCTGCACAACGGCGCGCTCATGCAGCTTGAATTGCGCAAGGGCTATCGCATTCATTGCGACGAAGGCGAAGCCTGGATTACCGTCACCGGTATTTCGCGCGACTTTGTGCTGGCCAGCCATGAATCGCTGGAACTCCCGCCGGGTCGCGCCCTGCTGGAAGGCGACGGTACGTTGCGGGTCATCCGTAACCGCCCCCTGCCCCTGCTGGCTACACTGTGGAGCATACGGCAGCTATCGCGCCTGGCCCGTTACCTGCGACGTGACACCACCCCTGTCGCCGCTTTGCATTAACCCTGGAGGATATCCCCCCGATGTTGACGCTTTACATTGGCAACAAAAATTATTCGTCCTGGTCGCTGCGCCCGTGGGTGTTGCTCACGCATCTGGGGGTGGCGTTTCTGGAAGTACCCGTTCAGGTTTGCGGTCGTGGGCCTAACGAGACCCACCGCCCGTATTCGGGCAACGGGCTGGTGCCCGCGCTGCATGATGGCGATATCCAGGTATCAGAAAGCCTGGCCATCTGCGAATACATTGCCGAACAGTACCCGCAAGCCTGGCCGGCAGATCAACATGCCCGCGCCGTTGCGCGCAGCGTGGCCAGCGAGATGCATGCCGGCTTTGGCAGCTTGCGCGGGGCCATGCCCATGAATGTGAAGGCCCGTGCCAAAGGCGGCTCGTTACCTGCGTCGGTCAAGGCCGATGTAGCGCGAATCTGTGAAATCTGGGAAGACTGCCGGACGCGCTTTGCCGGCAACAAAGGCCCGTATCTGTTTGGCGATTTCAGTGTGGCCGACGCCATGTTTGCCCCGGTGGTGTGGCGCTTCTTTTGCTACAACGTCGAGCTGCCGCCCGCTGCTGCGGCCTACCGCGATGTCATGTTGGACCACCCGGCCATGCAAGCGTGGGAGCGCGGTGCGCTGGAAGAAACAATCCATGTAGCGCAAAGCGATGCCGCCCTGGCGCAGTGGGGCGGCCCGCGTGAGGGTAATTACCTGGAGCTGGCCGCGCTGTGAACGCCTGCAAACCGCGTCCAACCACGCGCAATGCTCAGGCAACAGCCTCTTTTCAGGGAGTGAAAAAAATTTTCTGCCACCCCGTTGACATAAACCGCCGTTGCCCGGCACGATAAAAAGCATGACTACATTCATCGCCCTCAATCGACGCAACGCGGCCGCCCGAGCCTCCTCGGCCGGCCGTGGCGCGTTGCCATGGGCGAGTCGGATAGCCAGAGCGGTCTAGCACCGCCAGCGCATCACCGACAAGACCAGATCAACGGGCCGCGAGCTAAACAACTCGCGGCCCGTTTCGTTTTGCACTTGCCCACGGAGAAGATGATGACCAGCCTGTACCGCAATACGTCGTACCTGATGCCCATTACCGAACGCCCGCCCGTGATGTTCGTGCGCGGCGCCGGCTCGTATCTGTACGACGAAACCGGCCTTGCCTATCTGGATTGGCTACAAGGCTGGGCGGTCAATTGCCTGGGCCACGCACCGGACATCATTGTGGCGGCGCTGGCCCGTCAGGCCAGCACGCTGATCACCGCCAGCCCGGCGTTTCACAATCTGCCCGCCATTGAACTGGCGACATTACTGGCCCGGCACAGCGTGCTCGATCAAGTGTTCCTGGCCAACACCGGTGCAGAGGCCAATGAAGGCGCAGTGAAACTGGCGCGCAAATGGGGGCAGTTGCACAAGGATGGCGCCTATGAAGTCATCAGCTTCGACAAAGCCTTTCACGGCCGCACCATTGCCATGATGTCGGCCTCTGGCAAGCCAGGCTGGGACACGTATTTTCCGCCGCAGGTGCCGGGTTTTCCGAAAGCACAATTGAATGATCTGGAGAGCGTCAAGGCACTGATAGGCCCGCAAACGGTGGCCATCATGCTTGAACCCATTCAGGGTGAAGGTGGCGTCAACCCGGCCACGGTCGCCTTCATGCGTGGGCTGCGGGCATTGTGCGACGAGCACAAACTGCTGTTGATCCTGGATGAAATCCAGACAGGTTGCGGCCGTACCGGCACCTTGTTTGCCTACGAGCAATACGGTATCGAACCGGACATCATGACGCTGGGCAAGGGTCTGGGCGGCGGAGTGCCTATCTCTGCTTTGCTGGCCAAACAACATTGCAGCGTGTTCCAGCATGGCGATCAGGGCGGCACGTTCTGCGGCAACCCGCTCACGGCCGCCGTGGGTACCGCGGTGTTCAGCGCCCTGCTTGCGCCGGGTTTTCTGGAAAACGTGGAACTGCGCGGGCAGCAATTGCAAGATGGCCTGACGCAGATCAGCTACGATCTGGGCCTGGGAGAAGTGCGCGGCACCGGCCTCTTGCTGGCGTTGGAGCTAGGCGCACCGATCGGCGCAGCAGTGGTCGACGCCGCACGCCGCAATGGCTTGCTGGTAAACGCCCCGCGCCCGCACAACCTGCGTTTTATGCCGGCACTCAACAGCACCGAGCGGGAAATCCGGGATGGCTTGCGGCTATTGCGGCAAACGCTGGAGCACGTGTTGTGCGGTCAGCAAACGGCACAGGTCTAGCCAGCTTGAGGTGCGGCAGGCTGATCCGGCCTGCCGACACCCTCAGACGAGGCCGCGCTGTGCCAGTTCGCTCTTGATATAGGCGTAGAACACCGGTGCGGCGGCCAGCCCGGCAATGCCGAACATGGTCTCCAGAATCAGCATGGCCAGTAATAACTCCCACGCGCTGGCATGAATGCGACTGCCCACAATGCGCGCATTCAGGAAGTACTCCAGCTTGTGGATGATGATCAGGAACACCAGCGAACCCACTGCAATCGGCAGCGAGTGCGACAGGCTGACCACAAAGATCACCGTATTGGATACCAGGTTACCAATCACCGGGAGCAGGCCGACAATAAACGCCACCAGCACCATGGTCTTGGTCAGCGGCAGGTGTACGCCAAACAGCGGCAACACCACCATAAGATACAACGCCGTAAAAAACGTGTTCAGGGCCGAGATACGAATCTGTGCCACCACCACCTGCCGGAATGAACACATGAAACGGCGGGTTCTGCAGCGCAAGGCCGCCGCCAGCGGTTTGCTGTTTTCTTCCGGCATGATGTCGTTGATGGCCACCAGCGCCCCAATCACCAGACCAATCAGCGCATGCACAAATACTTTGCCGGCCTGCGCACCAAACAGCCGCATTTCCGTCGAATGAGTACGCAGCCAGTCCACTGTCATCTGGCGGGCTTCTTCTGCGTTAGAGGGTAAGTAGTTAGCCAGGCTATCGGGCAAGGTGTTGGAGGCGTCATCCAGAATCTGTGCCATTTTCTGGAACAACGCAGATAGCCCGGTTTCACTGCGCACAAAGGCCGAAGCCGCCAGTGAAAGCCCGACCATGGCGGCAATGACAATGGCGGCCAGCAACAACGCTGCCAGCAAACGCCCGCGTGAGCCGCTCGCCAGTCGTGACAGGAGCGGTGCAAAGGCGTGGATGAGCATGAAGGTGATCATCCCGGCAAAGAGCGCCGGAATGAGATTAAGCAGCAATGAGGCAATGATGAACGCCCCGATGATCAGCAAGGAAGCAATATCAATCTTGCTGCCATACAACGGCTTGGCGGCTTCTGACATGGTGCGTTGACTCTGTTTGTGGTCGGCAAAACACGGATTGCCGTGCTTCATCACTGTAGCCTGATATAGCTTTAATATGGAGCAAACGGACGATTTCAAGAGCCGCTTTGCGCAACTCAGGAGCAAGCATGAAAAAACGTTACGCCCTTCTCGCCGCTGCCATCATGTTACCCGCCCTGGCACTGGCCGAATTGCCCAACGGCGCAACCGCGCCGGACTTTACCACGCAAGCTTCGATGGGTGGCAAGGTCTACACCTACAAGCTGGCCGATGCCCTCAAAAAAGGCCCGGTAGTGCTGTATTTCTACCCGGCGGCGTTTACCAAAGGCTGCACCATTGAAGCCCATGATTTTGCCGACGCCGTCGATAAATATCAGGCGCTGGGTGCGACGGTGATCGGCGTGTCTGCCGACAACATTGATACCCTGAACAAGTTCTCAGTCTCGGAATGTCGCAGCAAGTTTCCGGTGGCCAGCGATGCCGACCAGAAAATCATGAAATCCTATGACTCGGTGCTGGCGTTCAAGACCAGCTACGCCGACCGCATCTCTTACGTGATCGCCCCGGACGGCAAGATCATTTACTCCTACCAGGCCATGAATCCGGATAAACACGTGGCCAACACCCTCAAGGCGCTGGAGGACTGGAAAGCAGGCAAGCCAGTGAGTGTGCAAAACTGAGTGGCTAGCGTGCGCAACATATGAAAAAGCCCCGTCAGAATCTGACGGGGCTTTTTGTTGATGGTCAGGCTTTAGCGTGCATGACGCCTCAGGCGTTATCACCCGGTTGAGCCGGCGCCTTGCCCGTCGATTCAACCCAACCGCCACCCAGCACCTTATACAAGGTGACCAGGTTGTTCAGTCGCGACAAGCGCAAGGTGATCAGGTTTTGCTCGGCGGTGAACAAGGAACGCTGAGCATCCAGTGCGGCCAGATAGCTATCCACCCCTTTCATAAAGCGCAGGCGGGAGAGTTCATAGCGGTCGCTTTCCGATTGCACCAACGCTTGCTGCGCAGTGATCTGCTGGTCCAGCAGATTACGGGCGGCCAGCGCATCAGACACTTCGCGGAAGGCGGATTGCACCGATTTCTCGTACTGCGCGACGGCGATCTGCTCGCTGGCTTTGCTCACATCCAGCGTGGCCTTGTTACGGCCAGCATCGAAGATCGGCAGCGTGATCGAGGGCGCAAAGCTCCAGGCCGTCTGCCCAGCCTTGAACAGGTTGGACAGTTCCGCGCTGGACGTGCCATAGCTGCCCGTCAAGGTGATGCGCGGGAAGAAATTGGCACGGGCAGCACCGATATCGGCGTTGGCGGCTTTAAGCGTGTGCTCAGCCTGCAAGATGTCCGGGCGGCGTTCCAGCAAGTCGCTGGGCACGCCGGCGGGCATATCGGTCAGCAGGTTCTGCGTACCGAGTTCTTGCGCTGCAGGCAGGTCTGCCGGCAAAGGCTCACCGACCAGCAGGACCAGCGCGTTTTCAGCCTGGGCGCGTTGCAGGGCTGCGGCGGCGGCCGACGCTTGCGCGGTGTTAACCTGCGTACGCGCTGCGGCCAGTTCGATGGCGGACGATGCGCCCACATCAAAGCGCTTCTGCGTCAGATCCAGCGTGTGCTGGTAAGACCCGAGCGTGTCCTGGGTGAGCTTGAACTGTTCTTCCGCCGCCTGGTACGTCAGGTACTGGCTGGCAACTTCAGACACCAGCGAGATTTGCGATGCACGCTGCGCTTCTGTGGTGGCAAAGTAGGTTTCCAGCGCCTCGTTCTTCAGGCTTTGCACGCGGCCAAACAGATCCAGCTCATACGCGGTAAACCCCAGGTTGGCCGAGTAAGACCCACCAGTGATTTGCGTGCCGGTGCTGGAAAGATCAGCCGGCGTATGTGCACGTGTGCCGCCCGCTGCTGCATTCACGGTCGGGAACAGATCGGCGCGCGAAATCTGATACTGCGCGCGGGCTTTCTCGACCTGCAATGCCGCCACGCGGTAGTCACGGTTGTTCGCCAGTGCCAGTTCAATCAGCTTTTGCAGACGGGCATCGGCAAAGAAGTTGCGCCAGCCAATGTCGGCAGCCAGCGTTTGCTTGTCGCCAGCGGTGGCCGGTGCACTGGCCGTACCGTAGTCGCCGCCACTGGGGAAGGCACCGCTAACCGGCGCGGCCGGGCGTTGATAGGTCGGCGCCATGGAGCACGCCGAGAGTGCAGCGGCCATGGCCGCTGCCAGCATCAGGTTTCTGGATTGCTTAACCATTATTGTTTTCCTCGGCAGGCGGGTGGCTTGCGCCATGCAGGCTGCTGTTGGGGTGCAGCGGCGCACGTTCCTTGACCTTGAACACCTTGTGCACCACCACAAAGAAGATCGGCACGAAGAAGATGGCCAGCACGGTGGCGGTAATCATCCCGCCGGCCACGCCGGTACCAATGGCGTTCTGGCTACCGGAGCCCGCACCGTTGGCGATCACCAGCGGCAGCACACCCAGAATGAACGCGATGGACGTCATCAGAATCGGGCGCAGCCGCATGCGGATGGCTTCCAGCGTGGCATCTACAAGGCTCATGCCGTTTTCATGCAGTTCTTTGGCAAATTCCACGATCAGAATCGCGTTCTTGGCCGACAGACCGATGGTGGTCAACAGACCCACCTGGAAGTACACGTCGTTAGAGAGGCCACGACCGGTTGCTGCCAGCAGCGCACCCACCACACCCAGCGGCACCACCAGCATGACGGAGAACGGAATCGACCAGCTTTCATACAGCGCGGCCAGACACAGGAACACCACCAGGATAGAGATCGCGTACAGGGCCGGCGCTTGCGAGCCAGAACGTTTTTCTTCGTACGACAGACCCGTCCACTCGTAACCAATACCCGGCGGCAGTTGGGCGATCATGTCTTCCATCGCCTTCATGGCCTGACCAGTGGATTTACCCGGTGCCGGCGAACCCAACAGTTCTACCGAAGAGACGCCGTTGTAACGTTCCAGCTTGGGCGAACCGTATTCCCAATGCGCGGAGGCAAAGGCAGAGAACGGCACCATCTGGCCCTTGGCATTGCGCACGTACCAGTTATCGATATCGGACGGCAGCATGCGATACGGTGCGTCAGCCTGCACGTACACCTTCTTAACGCGGCCCTTGTCGATAAAGTCGTTCACATAGCTCGAACCCCAGGCGGTGGTCAGCGTCTTGTTGATGTCCGACAGCGACAGACCCAGCGCGGACGCTTTTTCCTTGTCCACTTCCACCTTGTACTGCGGCGTGTCATCCATACCGTTGGGGCGTACCGCGACCACATCTGTGCTCTTGGCGGCCATGCCCAGCAACATGTTGCGGGCTTCCATCAACTTGGCGTGACCGACGTTACCGCGATCTTGCAATTGCAAGTCAAAACCGGTGGCGTTACCCAGTTCCAGCACGGCCGGCGGGGCAAAGGCAAACGCGACGGCTTCCTTGAACTGCGAGAACGCGCCCATGGCACGACCGGCAATGGCACCCACTTTTTGCTGCGCGGTGGTGCGTTCTTTCCAGTCTTTCAGGCGAACAAACGCCAGACCCATGTTCTGACCACGGCCGGCAAAGCTGAAACCCGCCACCGAGAACACAGACTCGACATTGTCTTTTTCATCGACGAGGAAATGGTGTTCCATTTTCTCGATGGTCTTGATGGCCTGTTCTTGCGTGGCCCCCACCGGCAACTGCACTTGCGTGAACAGAATGCCCTGGTCTTCATCCGGCAAGAACGACGTCGGCAGACGCATCATCAAGAACACCATCACGCCGATGATGACCAGATAGATAGCCAGGAAGCGGCCCGAGCGGCCCAGAATGCGGCGCACGGTGGATTGGTACTTGAGGTTGCCGGCATCAAACTTGCGGTTAAACCAGCCAAAGAAACCGGTATCGACAGCGTGATGGCCCTTCTCAATGGGTTTGAGAATGGTCGCGCACAGCGCCGGGGTCAAAATCAAAGCCACCAGCACCGACAACACCATGGACGACACAATGGTGATGGAGAACTGGCGGTAGATCGCACCAGTAGAACCACCAAAGAACGCCATTGGCACAAACACGGCGGACAGCACCAGCGCAATACCGACCAGTGCGCCGGTAATCTGGCCCATGGATTTACGCGTAGCTTCCTTGGGCGAGAGGCCTTCCTCGCTCATCACGCGCTCGACGTTTTCCACCACCACGATCGCATCGTCCACCAGCAAGCCGATGGCGAGCACCATACCGAACATGGTCAGTGTGTTGATGGAGAACCCGGCCGCGGCCAGCACGCCAAACGTACCCAGCAACACCACCGGCACCGCGATCGTCGGGATCAGCGTAGCGCGGAAGTTCTGCAAGAACAGATACATCACCAGGAACACCAGCACGATGGCTTCTGCCAGCGTCTTCACCACTTCTTCGATCGAGATCTTCACGAACGGCGTGGTGTCGTACGGGTAAACCACCTTGAGCGACTGCGGGAAATACTTTTGCAGGTCGTCCACTTTGGCACGCACGGCGTCAGCGGTTTGCAGGGCGTTGGCACCGGTTGCCAGCTTGATCGCCAGACCGGAAGCCGGTTTGCCGTTGTAGCGGGTCAGGATCGAATAGTCTTCGCCGCCCAGTTCCATACGCGCCACATCACGCAGACGCACTTGCGAACCGTCGGTGTTCACCTTCAGCAGAATGTTGCCGAACTCCTCCGCCGTTTGCAGACGGGTTTGCGCGGTGATGGTGGCGTTCAGTTGCTGGCCTGGCACGGACGGCGCGCCACCCAATTGACCGGCCGACACCTGCACGTTCTGCGCAGAAATGGCGTTGGAGACGTCCAGCACCGTCAGCTGATAGCTGGCCAGCTGGTCCGGGTTCAGCCATATACGCATGGCGTATTGCGAGCCGAACACGGTCACATCACCCACACCTTCTACACGGCTGATCGGGTCTTTGACGTTGGCGTTGAGGTAATCGCCAAGGTCATTACGCGTCATGCTGCCGTCGGTAGACACAAAGCCCAGCACCATCATGAAGTTCTTGGTGGCCTTGGCAACGCGAATACCTTGCTGCTGTACTTCTTGCGGCAACAGCGGTGTCGCCAGTTGCAGCTTGTTCTGCACCTGCACCTGGGCAATGTCCGGGTTGGTGCCGTTCTTGAAGGTCAGCGTAATGGAAACCGCACCCGAGGAGTCACTGGTGGACGCCATGTATTCCAGGTTGTCGATCCCGTTCATCTGTTGTTCGATGACCTGAGTCACCGTGTCTTCAACAGTCTTGGCGGACGCACCCGGATAGGTTGCGGTAATGGCCACCGAAGGCGGTGCAATCGGCGGGTACTGCGACACGGCCAGCGTGCGGATCGACAATAAGCCGGCCAGCATGATGACAATGGCAATCACCCACGCAAAAATCGGGCGATCAATAAAAAAACGAGCCATGAGCGGTCTCTCCCCTTACTTGGCAGCAGCGGGCGCAGAAGCGTTCGCGTCGACCGTCTTGACTGCCACACCGGGCTTGATCTTTTGCAGACCGGACACAATCACCTTGTCGCCGGCTTGCAGACCCTTGGTCACCACCCACACGTTGCCAATAGCGGTATCGGCCACCACCGGACGCACTTCTACCTTGCCTTCCCGGTTCACCAGCATGACGGTAGCGTCGCCGCTGGAAGTGCGTTGCACGCCCATTTGCGGCACGGTCAGGGCGTTGTCCTGCACGGCTTGCGACAGACGCGCACGCACATACATACCAGGCAACAGATCGTGATTGGGGTTCGGGAACTCTGCACGCAGCGTCACCATGCCAGTGGTCTGATCCACGGTGATGTCAGAGAACAGCAACTTGCCAGACTGCGGATAGATAGAACCATCTTCCAGCACCAGTTTGACCGGGACTGCACCATCCACGCCCTTGACCTTGCCGGTTTGCAGCGAACGGCGCAGACGCAGCACTTCCGTGCTGGACTGGGTCACGTCCACGTAAATTGGATCAGTCTGGGTCACGGTGGCCATCAGCGTGGCGTCGCCCTGCCCGACCAGCGCGCCTTCAGTGACTTGCGCCTTGCCCACGCGACCCGAGATCGGCGAGGTGACGGTGGTATAACCCAGATTCAGGCGCGCAGTTTGCTGTGCGGCCTTGGCGGAGGCCAGATCGGCTTCAGCCTGCTTCACGGCGATTTGGGCGTTGTCATAATCTTGCTTGCTGACGGCCTGAACCGGCGCGAGTTCGCGGTAGCGCGATTCTTGCAGCTTGTTCTGCGCCAGCGTGGCATCGGCCTTGGCAACGGCAGCGGTCGCGCTGTCAAAAGTGGCTTGCAGCGGCGCGGGATCAATGCGGAACAGCACCTGGCCCGCCTTCACATCACTGCCTTCTACAAAAGTCTGCTTGAGCACAATACCCGCGGCACGGGCGCGCACTTCGGCCACGCGCACCGGGTTGACACGGCCTGGCAATTCAACGGCCAGCGGCAAATTCTGGGACGCAATGGTCACCACACCCACTTCAGGCGCCTGCCCCGCGCCGCCAGCAGCGGCTGCAGGCTTGTCGCCGCACGCGGAGAGGACCGACACCGCAGCCAGCGCGGCCAGGGTCGTTAAACGTAAATGAAACCGGTTCGTGTTTGCACGCATGAGTGCCCCCGCAACATGGAAATGAAAAGATTTAAAACGAATGGTTTGAAACAAGACAGAAGACGGACCAGGCGCCGGCAGTCAGTAACAATCACGCTGCCATGCGCAACACCATCGCCATGGACGGTTTGCTGAAATCTTGAGTAAATCGTAACATACATACATTCGCGAATGTATGTATAACGAATAAATTAATTGTTCGGTAAAGTGTACAACATTTGATAATTTCAATGCGAATCATTTCGGTCGCAGCTAAATTTCAACAGTCACTGACCACTCACAGCGCGCAAGGTTCGATATGGCCAGAAAAACCAAGGAAGAAGCGGCAGAAACCAGAGAACACCTGCTGGATACCGCAGAGCGGGTGTTCAGCGCCAAAGGCGTGTCCCGTACATCTTTGGCGGATATTGCCGATGCTGCTGGCCTGACCCGTGGTGCCATCTACTGGCATTTCGAGAACAAAGCCGACCTCTTCAACGCCATGGCAGACCGCATCTGCCTACCATTGGAACAAGCGCTGGAGCCAGATGAATCCGGCCATTACAGCGAACCACTG